>JBDKHE010000030.1:0-5073 GCA_039797805.1 Verrucomicrobiota bacterium | reverse complement strand
CATGCCCCCGGTTCGAGCCATAGACAAAGCGGCCGTCGGGGCTGAGCCGGATTTCGGCGCAAATGCTCTCCCCGTGGAAATCGGCAGGCAGGGTGGCGATTGCCTGCACTCGGGTGAGGGCACCGCTGGCGGCGTCGGCGGCGAATGTTTCGATCGTGCTGTTCAGCTCGTTGATCACGTAGAGGAACTTGCCGTCGGCGGAGAACTTGCTGTGGCGCGGGCCGGCACCGGGGGCGGTTGCCGTTTCACCTTCGGCCGTGAGTGTCGCGGCGGCGGGGTCCAGACGGTAGCGAAAGACGCGGTCGAGGCCGAGATCACAGATGTAGGCGAAGCGGTTATCGGGAGAAAAGGTGACCGAGTGCGGGTGGGGTTTGTCCTGACGCTTGGCATTGGGGCCGAGCACACCGGTGTGCGCGACGAGACTCTGACGGGCTCCCAGCTGGCCGTCCGCCGCAAGAGGGAAAGAGGCGACATAGCTGCCCTGATAGCTGACCACGGCGGCGGTGCGACCGGTGGCATCGACGTTGACATGGGCAAGACCGATATCCCCCGTGGGCGAAATATTGAGTGGGGTCAGGGAACCAGTGGCACTTTCGTAGCGAAAAGATTTGAGCGCACCGCCGGGTCTGCCGTTGACCGTGCCGCTTTCGCTCAGGGCGTAGAGGGTGCGACCGTTGGGATTCCAGGCGAGGAAAGTGGGGTTGGGTGTTTCGGCCACGAGCACCGGTTCGCTCAGCGCTCCGGTAGCGGGGTCGAGCCGGACTGAATAGATGCCGCGGCTTTCTCCGCCGGCAGGAGTATAGGTGCCAAGAAAGATGAGGAGGCCGGTGGTCAGGGACATCACGCCTCACAAAGTGACAAAAGCTGCGCCTTGGCAAGGGTGGTGAGCTCTCTCAGTTGAGTGGGAGCTGGTGGGACTCCGCCTTGCACCGGTGGCCCCACGGGCCCCGGCAAGCTATTAGCTGCACGAAAGTGTCGGGGTTTGCGGGCGCACCAGACCCCGTTGCAAAGCCCAGGTCGGAAGGGGTTTGTGTTGAGGAGCTCGTTTCGGGGTGTCGCGGCTTCCGGCGAGCACTGCGCGGATTTTGCACTCTGGCCAATAATCGCCCCGCGTGTGGCAAAGCGTGCACAGCGGGGGTCACGCCAATCTGCCAGACTCGATCAATCGACCTTTTCGCACGTCCACACCGTCTGACTTACCATGATCAAATCCATTCCCACCCTGACTGCTGAGGAGGCGGCCGCCCTCATCAATGACAAGGATACCATTGGCTTCGGCGGCTTCACCGCTGCCGGCGCCTGCAAAGTGATTCCCCTCGCCATCGCGGCCCGGGCCAAAGCCGAGCATGCGGCCGGGCGCCCATTCAAACTGGGAGTGATCACCGGTGCCTCCACCGGCAAATCCCTTGATGGCGCGCTGGCCGAGGCCGAGGCCATCGCTTGGCGGACGCCGTACCAGTCCGATCCGACCTTGCGCAAATCCATCAACGAGGGGAAGACGCGCTTCTTCGACCTGCATCTCTCGGCCGTGCAACCCACGGTGCGCAGCGGCGTCCTGGGCAAGGTGAACTGGGCGATCATCGAGGCCAGCCACGTTTCCCCCAGCGGTGAAATTGTGCTCTCCACCTCCGTCGGAGCCTCCAACACGTTCGTGCGCCTGGCGGACAAGGTTCTGATCGAGCTCAACGCGCACCATCCGGGAGACTTGATGGGCTTCCACGATCTGTATGAACCGGCCGATCCGCCCATGCGGCGGGAAATCCCGCTCTATGCGGCGACCGACCGGATTGGCGCGAGTTTCATCAAGATCAATCCGGCCAAGATCGTGGGGGTCGTGCACACCAAGGCGCCCGACGAAAACGGCGGATTTGATGAACCGGATGAGGTGACGAATCGCATCGGCGAAAACGTCGCGCGGTTCCTCGCGGCGGAGATCACCTCGCACCGTCTTCCGCAGTCCTTTCTGCCGCTGCAGTCCGGTGTCGGCAACATTGCCAATGCCGTGATCGGTGCACTCGGCGCGAATGCCGGGATTCCGCCGTTCATGATGTACACGGAGGTGATCCAGGATTCCGTGATCAACCTGCTGAAGAACGGCAAATGCAAGTTTGCCAGCGGGTGCTCCCTCACAGTCAGTCCGGACCAACTTCTAAAGGTCTATGACGAGCTGGATTTCTATCGTTAACGCATGGTGCTCCGCCCGCAGGAAATCAGCAACAGTCCGGAGATTGTCCGCCGGCTGGGGTTGATCACCATCAACACGGCGATCGAGGTCGATCTGTTTGGCAACGTGAACAGCACGCACGTGATGGGACGCGACCTGATGAACGGGATCGGTGGCTCGGGCGACTTCACCCGCAACGCGCACATCTCGATCTACACCTGTCCGTCGGTCGCCAAGAAGGGCGCGATCAGCACGATAGTGCCGCTGGTGACCCACCTTGACCACAGCGAGCACTCGGTGCAGATCGTCGTCACCGAACACGGCATCGCGGACCTCCGCGGCAAGTCACCGCATGACCGGGCCATGGTCATGATCGACAACTGCGTGCATCCGGAATATCGCGGCGCCCTGCGGGCCTACCTCGGCATCTCCTCCAAGGGGCACGTGCCGCAGACCTTGCAGAACGCCTTCCGCATGCACCTTGCCTTCCTCGAGAGCGGCGACATGCGCAAGGTGCGTTGGATCTGAGGCAACGCCTCAGGTCTGCGCGAGGGCTTCCTTGAAGTGGCGGCGGCACATGGCGACGTAACGGTCATTGCCGCCGATTTCCACCTGTGCGCCGACCTTGACGGCCTTGCCGTCGGCCGCGATGCGCAGGTTCATGGTCGCCTTGCGGCCGCAGTGGCAGATGGTTTTCAGCTCGATGATGTCGTCGGCCAGCGCGAGCAACGCCGCACTGCCCGGGAACAGCTGCGCCTGAAAATCAGTGCGCAGCCCGTAGCAAAGCACGGGGATGCCGAGCAGGTCGGAGATGTCGGTGCATTGCTCAACCTGCCTCCGGGTGAGGAACTGCGCTTCGTCGATCAGCACGCATGCCACTGGCTGGATTGCGTGGGCGGTCTGCGTGTGCTGCAGCAGATCCTCGTCCGGCTGCAAAGCCAGGGCCTGGGCCTCCAGACCGATGCGTGACCTGATGCGGCCGACGCCGGCGCGGGTGTCGATGGACGGGATGAAGCACAGGGTGCGCATGCCGCGCTCGTGGTAATTGTGACTGGCCTGAAGCAGCACGGTCGATTTGCCCGCGTTCATGGCCGAGTAGTAGAAATAGACCTTCGACATGCGTGGGAGTGAAGCCAACCCCGCGTGACGGTGCCATCCCAAAGCTGGCATATCCTGGCAGCGCACGGAGATGGCCGGTAATTGGCGAATGCCGACGACGTCGGTCGGATCGCGTCAGCCAGCCGAGGCGGACGGGGTGGGTTAAGCCGGCATTGGATTGTGTCGATATCAGGTGAGGCCAGCGCGCCATCAACAGCGCTCGCCGCAGAGGAAACACCCATGTTCGACCCCGTTCTCTTTCGTGAGCTGCCGGTGATCGAAAAAATCATCGAGGATGAGACATGGCTGGAAGGGGAGAGACGGCGATGCAGCGTTTCCAAGGATGATCCCGTCGTCAGGGAGAACGTGTGCCTGGTCATCCTGCGGATCGGCGCCGCCATGCGGGCCGCGCTGGCGAGCGAGTTGGCTGATGCACCTCAACAGGTTCCGATCGACGACCACCGGCCGCACGCCGCCTGATCAGGACTGTTCGAGGGTCCATCGCCCTACCGAGCGTGGTCGGTCGGGAGACCGACCCTCCAAAGGGAAAGGCGGGGTAGGTACCCCGCCTTGCAATCTGTCGTCCGTTCGGGCGGAGGGTTATCCTCAGCGCATGCGGGCGAAGGTCTTGGAGAGGAGTTCCAGGTCGCTGGCGTTTTTGGTCTTCTCGCGCGTCGTGGCGATCAGTTTCTGCTCGAGGGCGTTCTTGGTCGGGCGGACCTTGTCCTCGTAGTAGATGCCGAACTTGCCGGGCCAGGGTTCGGAAGCCAGCTTCATGGCGGCAAGTTTGTCGGACGGGTCGTGGCGCAGGGCGTCCTCGGGCGTGCCGTCGTTTTTCTTCAACTCGATGGGTTGCCAGGTCCCGCCCTTGCGGGGGACGGCGCTGTCGAAGGCGCCTTCGAAGAACTCGACGCACTCGGAGAGGATTTCGACGACGGAGAAGCCATCGTGCTGCGCCGCCTTGAGCATCATCTCGACCATGTGGTTGACCTGCGTGGCGTGGGAGCGCGCGACAAAGGTGGCGCCGCTGTTGAGGAGCGTGCGCATCGGGTTGATCGGCTGGTCCATGGCGCCCCACGGGTCGGTCTTGGATTTAAAGCCGATCGGCGAGGTGGGGGAGGTTTGCTTCTTCGTCAGGCCATAGACGGAGTTGTCCATGATGACGTAGGTGAGGCGGGGGTTCTTGCGGGCGGTGTGGACGAGGTGGTTGCCGCCGATGGAGAAGCCGTCGCCGTCGCCGCCGAACACGAAGACATGCAGGTCATCGCGGCCGAGGGAAATGCCGGCCGCGAAGGGCAGGGCGCGGCCGTGGATGTAGTGGCCGCCGTGCGTGTTGACGAAATAGGGGAAACGCGACGAGCAGCCGATGCCGGCGAAGGTCACGATCTTTTCCTGAGGATAGTTGAGCTTTTCCAGGACCTTGTAGAAGGAGGCGAGGACGGCAAAATCGCCGCAGCCGGGGCACCAGGTGGGGTGATCGGCCACGAGGACTTTCTTGGTCAACGGGGCGCGGGGCGCGTCTGGACTGGCCGGGACGACAGGGGCGGGAGTGGCAGGAGCGGACATGGGTAAAGAGGAGTTTGGATAGCGGGATTGAGGGACTGGAAGGGTCAGCGGGGAGTGACGGCGAGGATGCTCTGCTTGCGCGTGCCGATGGTGGTGTCGGCGAGGCCGATCTTCTTGGCGACGCGCTCGACGATCTCGCTGACCTTGTAGGTGAGGCCGTCGGTCTTGGTGATGCTCGTGATGGCAGGATTGCAGAAACGCGCCCGGAGCAGGGTCGCGAGCTGGCCGTAGCCGTAGAGGCCCTC
>JBDKHE010000029.1:0-3398 GCA_039797805.1 Verrucomicrobiota bacterium | reverse complement strand
TCGGGTGGGTGCTGCCGGCGGTGATTTTCGTCGGCATCTGGATGTTCGCCATCAAGAAGTTCGGCGGCAAGCAGGGGCTCGGCGGCGGTTTCATGAACCTCGGCAAGAGCAAGGCCAAGGTCTATGTCGAATCCAACACCGGCGTCACCTTCGATGACGTGGCCGGCGTGGATGAAGCTAAGGACGAGCTGAAGGAAGTCGTCGGGTTTCTGAAGGATCCGAAATCCCACGGCCGCCTTGGCGGACGCCTGCCCAAGGGCGTGCTGCTGGTCGGCCCTCCGGGTACCGGCAAAACCCTGCTCGCCAAGGCCGTGGCCGGCGAGGCCGGGGTGCCCTTTTTCTCGATTTCCGGTTCCGAGTTCGTCGAGATGTTCGTCGGCGTGGGCGCGGCCCGCGTGCGCGATCTCTTCGAGCAGGCCCGCGCCAAGGCCCCGGCGATCATCTTCATCGACGAACTCGACGCCGTGGGTCGCGCCCGCGGTGCCTTTGGCGGCATGGGCGGCCATGACGAAAAGGAGCAGACCCTCAACCAGCTGCTGGTCGAGCTGGACGGCTTCGATTCATCCAAGGGACTGGTTCTGCTTGGCGCCACCAACCGGCCCGAAGTGCTCGACCCGGCGCTACTGCGTGCCGGCCGCTTCGACCGCCAGGTGGTGGTCGACCGCCCGGACAAGCAGGGACGCATCGCCATACTCGGTGTGCACATGCAAAAGATCCGCCTCGCCGATGGCGTCGACCGCGCCAAGGTCGCCGACCTGACGCCCGGCTTCACCGGTGCCGAACTGGCTAATCTCTGCAACGAAGCGGCACTCGCGGCAACCCGCCGTGATGCTGATGCAGTTACGCTAGAAGACTTCACCGTGGCCATCGAGCGCATCGTCGCCGGGCTGGAAAAGCGCAATCGCGTGCTCTCACCGATCGAGCGGGAAACGGTGGCGCACCACGAGATGGGCCACGCCCTCGCCGCTATGGCGGTGCCGGGCAGCGACCCGGTGCATAAGGTGTCGATCATCCCGCGCGGCGTTGGCGCGCTTGGCTACACCATCCAGCGTCCAACCGAGGAACGTTACCTGATGACGCGCGCCGAACTGGAAAACCGCATGGTCGTGCTCCTCGGCGGCCGCGCGGCGGAGGAAATCATCTACGGCCATTTCTCGACCGGCGCCTCGGACGACCTGCAGCGCGTAACCCAGATTGCTCGAGCCCTCGTCACCCGCTACGGCATGCACGACGAACTTGGCCACATGGTTTATGAAAAGGAACAGGGCAACTACCTCGGCCAGGTCGCACCGCAGTTCGACAAACCCTACGCCGAAGAGACGGCACGCGAGATCGACCTTGCCGTACGCGCCATCGTCCAGGATGTTTACCGGCGCACCATGGACCTCCTGCGCGCCCGCGAGGCGCTGCTGCGCGCGAGCGCGCGCGACCTGCTGACCCGCGAGACTCTCGGGGAAGAGGAACTGGCTGCGATCCGGCAGCAAGCCATCGGAGGCTGAGAATGGACATCCTGTTGCCCGTCCTCGCACTCACCGCGATCATTCTCGGTCTGGCTGGCGTCGTGCTGCCGTTGCTGCCTGGAACACCGCTGCTCTTCGGCGGATTCTGGCTCTTGGCCTGGACCGATGGCTTCGCCCGCGTCAGCGAATTCACCATCGTCGCGCTCGGCATCCTCGCTGTGCTGGCCTGGGGCATTGACTATATCGCCGCCACCCTCGGGGTACAGCGCGTGGGAGCCAGCGGCATGGCCGTCGCCGGGGCGGCCATTGGTACCGTGCTCGGCTTGGCCGCCGGGCTGGTTGGCGTTCTCATCGGCCCGGTGCTTGGAGCCATCGCCGGCGAGTGGCTGGCACGGCGCGACGGCGCGCAGGCCTCGCGGGCCGGGCTGGCCGCCGGCATCAGCTTCCTGCTGGGTACCGTCGCCAAGATCTGCATCGCCTTCGCGATGGTCGGCATTTTTGCCGTGGCCTGGCTGCTCTGAGGGTCCCGCCGTGACAACGCAGACAAGGACGCTGGTGAGCCGCGCCACACGCCTGCTCCCGTTCGCGCTGTTGCCGGCCGCGCCGGCCGTGCTATTGCTCGGCGCCAGCATCATTTGCACCGTTGGCGATTGTCGACCCGGCCCCCTGGACACAGCCGGGATGCTGCTGGCGGCCCGCGGTCACGCCCCGCTTATTGATACCTTCTTCCGGGCCATCACCTGGGCTGGTTCAATCCTCGTCCTCGGGCCGCTGGCGCTCGCCCACGCCGCCTTCATGTGGCACCGCCTGCGCTTACGCGCTCTCTACGTACCGGGAGCGCTGGCTGGCGCTGTGCTGATGGCCTATGCGACGAAGGTCCTTGTCGCACGCGCGCGTCCGGATGTCGCGGCGCTGATCGATATGCCCGCCGATGCGAGCTTTCCGAGCGCCCACTCGCTGCAAGTGAGCGCCTTCGTCAGCGCGTGGTTACTCGCACCCGCCCGAGACGCCGGGCGTCCGCGCGCCGGGGGAATCGCGCTCGGCATCATCCTGGTCGCATTGGTCGCCTGGTCGCGGCTGCACCTTCAGGTTCACTTTCCAAGCGACATTCTGTGTGCCATCGCCGCCGGCACGATCTGGGCCGTGGCGTTCCGACAACTACCCATGTGGAATCCGAAACCATGAGACACAAGTTCCTGGGCATCGGCGAGCCGGGCTATCACCCGTGGAGAAAGATCCGGACGATTTTTTCCGGCCTGCGCTACGCCATCATTTACGACTGGTCCGTCACCTGGAAGCTGGTGCTATCCGCTTTCATCCTCGGTCTGGCTTTTGCGTTCCGCGAATGGATCGATGTCCTGCTCATCCTCCTCGCCACGGCCTTCGTGCTCGTTGCAGAAATCTTCAATAGCGCGATTGAAGCCCTGTGCGACTTCGTCGAGACGCGCGAGAACCCGAAAATCAAGGTGATCAAGGACATGGCCGCCGCCGCGGTCGGCATCGCGATGGCGGTCTGGTTAGCGGTCATCGCAACCGAGGCGAGCGAGTTGCTGCTCGCCTTCTCGGTTAGCTAGACCCGCGTTGCCCCCTCCTCTCTTAGCGGAGCGCCGCGCAGACATCCCTGACCTGGCCACGCAGCCAGCGATGGGCTGGATCGGCATCCAGCCTCGGGTGCCACAGCAGCGAAACCGTGATCTCCGGCGTGGGAACAGGAATGGCGAAACTATGCATGCCGGCGCGCAGATTCCCGGTGTGTCGTTCGGGAACGCTGGCGATCAGGTCGGACGCCCGAGCCAGAGCCAACGCGGTCGAAAAGCCGCCGACGATCGTGACGATCTGCCGCTCCAAGCCCAATGCGCCGAGGGCCGCATCAATCGGACCCTTGTCCGCACCCCGTCGCGACACGTAGACGTGCCGGCCGGCCGCATACCGTGAAGG
>JBDKHE010000028.1:0-9674 GCA_039797805.1 Verrucomicrobiota bacterium | reverse complement strand
CCGGGCAGCGGTTGCGCGGCCGCCCGCCACACGGCCACGGTGAGCATGGGCAGGATCGGCCAGGCCAGCCACGACTCAGACCAGTCGCCCCGCTCAGCGCCGACCGAGGATCGCCGTTTCCACCAATATATCCCACCCGCCGCGGCCACCACGAAAAGCCACGTCCCCATCGAGCCCAGCGTGATCGCGATTCCGAGACTCGCGAAGCCGACCACACCGGCGAGAATTGCCAGAGCTGAAAAAACCGCGGCAGCAAACCACGCCAGCGGCCAGCGGCCTCCCAAGGCCCAACCCGCTCCCGGGAGGAACAACCCCGAGACGACCACCAGTCCCCGGAGCACCGTCTCAACCGGGCTCATGGCGTCTGCTCCGGCGGAATGATCCGGCGCCACACGGTGAAGTAAGCGTCAAAGAGCAGGAAGTCCCGTCCGGGAAGCCACGCCACGCTTTCGACCTGCGGCCGTTTGTCGACCACGAGCCAGAGACGGTAGGAGCGCTCCAGATCCGCGCGCTCTTCCGGCGAAAGGCGCAAATATTCCATGCCCCGCAGCACCACCCAGTCCGCATGCAGGGCGTTCGCCAGCGAACTCATCGAGAGGACGCCGGCCTTCCGCAAAGCGATGACCTCGGGCGAGCAAAGACCCGGCGTATCCCGCATCGAGAGACCGGAATAAAATCCAATGTACCCCAAGGATTCGAGAAACACCGTGTCGCGGGGGCTGGCCGCCTCCTGCGCCATGAGCCGGCCCAGGGGCGCGCGCAAGCCCCACTCGATCAGCCGCTGCTGCTCGCGCAACTGCACGGCCACCGCGACATACAGCCAGGCCTGGACCAACACGAGTCCCGCGACCATTCCGAGCACGCCCCGTTTCTTCCAGCCCTGCATCGACGGCAGTTGCACGACCGCCGCCACGCCGCCGCCGATGGCGACATACGCCAGGACCTGCCAGGCCGGGAAGTACCACGGGGCCCGCGTCGTTGCGGAGAGGTAGGCGCCGCCAAGAATGAAGGCCAGTCCGGCGATCCGCGCCGGCCGGGCACAGCGCGGCCAAAAGGCGACGGCCGCGGCGGCCAGCGCCAGCACCTTGCCAAACCACCAGAGTGAATCGGGCCATCCCCCAAAGAAGAAATACGGCGGCAGAAAGGCGTCATGTGCCGAGCAATGGCCGAATACATAACGGAACGGATAGGTGGCGAGTACTTGCAGCGTGTCCGTGGTGAGCAGGTGCGTTCCCTTCGCCTTGATCGTATTGGGGACGGGCGTGCCGTAATAGCTCCAGGCCCAAAAAAACCACGGCGCGTAGATGACCCCCGACACCCAGCCCATCCGCAGCCAGTCGCCAAAACGCAGCCGCGGACCACCACGAAATAGCATCGCCCCCAGCGCCACCGCGCCCACGAAGACAAAGCCGTCAGGTCGCGTCCACATGGCTCCGCCCAAGGCCACCCCGGCGAGGACCATCCGTCCATCCACCAAGGCCCGCCACGCCATCATGACAAACAGCACCAGAAAGGCGGTCTCCATCCCGTTGGTCGAGTAGGCGGCCAGTTTGGCATCCAACAGCCACAACGCGGCGGTCACTCCCAGCGCGACGAGCCCGGAAAGGCGTCCGGCCGTGAGCGCCCAGCCACCGGCCAGAGCGAGGCACGCCAGCACACGGAAGGCGGCCATGACCGCGAGCGGGTCGTCCGTGTGCATGATGTACGCGAGTCCCGCCGGGATGAGCGTGCCGAGGGGTGAGGTGAACACATGAAGCCGGCGCCCCGTCTCGAAGACGAAGCCATCGCCATGCACCAGATTGAGGCTCGACCGGTAGGTGATGAAAAAGTCCTCCCAGATATTCCCCGTCACCAACGCAAACACCGCCGGGGCCGCCATCGCCAGCAGGACCAACAGCCAGGGACTGAGCCGGCGCGGCGAGGAGGAATCCACCGGCGGGGGATTCACGGGTTGGGCTTCACTCGGATCTGCTTTCATCGAAGGGGTGCGCCGACCGGGGCCGCCTCCTGCCCGGTGGCGATCGGGGCGGAGGGCTTGAAATCGGGTGGCAGGTCGATCGCGACCAGCCGGCTGATTCGCGCGAGCTTGGTCCCGAAGCGGCGCTCAGCAATCAGCTCCAAATGAAACCAGGGCGGCAGCACCTCCTCGGGTGGCAGCTGGTAATCCCCGTCCTTGGTCATCGGACGCGCCCCTTGCGTGACCAAAATCTCGCCGAAGTCGGGCTGCGTGAGTTGCACGGCCAGGCGGTCGGCCACCGCGCGCGCCCGGTCCAGCAATATCGCCGAGGTGCGCTCAATCAGCCAGGGCAGCGGCGACTTGTTGGTGAGCACGAGCCGGTTCATGGCAGGGCGTTGTTCCACGATGCGTTTTTCCCAGGCCAGCTCATCGTTCCCCGTGTGCGTGTAGAAATGGTACGCCTGCTTGGGTGAGGAAGAACCCAGCAGGAAGGCGGCCACAAGGATGAGTCCGACCCAGCTGGCCGGCCAGGCGCGGTCCCACCGGGACGCCGCCACGACCACCGCGAGTGCCAACAGAAGGTGCAAAGGCAGGGCAAATCGCGCGGCCATCGGATCATCGAAGCCCGCCCAGTAGTAGAACATGATCAACACCGTCACCCCCAGGATGCCGGCACCAAACAGGAGCAGACTCTGCTGCAACGCAGAGAAGCCATTCCGCCAACGACCGCCGCGCACCAAGGCCCAGGCCACCACGATCAGGGATACCAGACCCGCCGGCCCGAGAAGCAGAGAGTTGGGTTGAGTCATGCCGGTGCTCGAGAAAAACGCCCAGGCCGCCGCCAGATTCGCCTGCAAATAATCGAGGCTGAAGCGCGCCGTTTGGTTCTCGTGGAGTTCCCACATGATCGGGCTGTTGGAAACCACCACCTGCTGCAAGGCGACCGGGATCAGCAGCAGTGGGGCGGCGATCACTCCCCAGGGCAGCACCAGTCGCTGGGCCCGCCACCAGCCCAGCAAGATCGCGAGCGCAGCCGGTCCGACGTATACCGCCGACTCGTAGCGCGACTGGACCAGCAGGAGCACCGAGAGCACCAAGACGGTGAGACGAATCTCATCCGCACGGGCCAGCCAGGCCGCCGCCGTGATGATCACCAGCATGAGCATGCAAAGATTGAGCAACTCCATCCCGGCGCCGGTGGCGTTCAACGCGTACAGGGGCAGCGTGCCCAACAGGCCGGCGGCCAGCAGACCGCCGCGACGTCCGTTCAGTTTCCACCCCAGCCACCACGCGAGACCAAGCCCCGCGACAAACAGCCCGCCATTCAGCACAAACACGTTGGCGGTCCGGTACCCGGTCAGATCATGCACCCACGAGAGCAGGAAGGCAAAGAAGCCCGGCCGCTTGTCGACATAGCTGTCGACCGAAAGAAACACGCCCTGGATATCATACCCCCGGACCATCGCCGAGTTGTCCCGGAAGAAATGCATGTTGTAAGCCGTGGACTGCAGCACGTACTCGTCGTAGAGGATCTTGCTGCGGAAGCTCTCGTGCGTGAGCGCCAGCGCCGTCAGCACGGCCACCAGCCCGGCGGCCAGCCACAGATCGCGGCTTCCCGGTCGCGGGGTGTGACCCGCCCCGGCCTCCTCCCTTAGCCAGCGCCAGAGGGCCAGGAGCCAGAGGGCAAAGGTGAACAGCAGCACAAAGTAGCCGGCTTCCCGGACCACGCGCAGGGCTTCCGGAACCGAAAAATGCAAGAAACCCAGATAGACCGCCACCACCGCCGACAGGCCAAAGAGGCCCAGCCGCAGCCAGGATTGGCGCAGGGTCGAAACCAGACTGGCGGACGATGAACTCACAAGGACGGCTCAGGGCAGGCGCTTGATCAGTTGCTCGAAGTATTCCTGCCGCGCCTTCTCCCGCTCGACGGGCGTGAGCTTCGCCATGGGCGCTGGCGCGGTCACCGGCAGCGTCGTCGGCCCGTCGGCAATGGCCGTCACCCGACTGATGCGGCTCACCGTGAGGGGCGTGAACCGACGTTCCACGACCGGCTCCAATTGGTAGTCCGGGCCCAGGTCATATTCTTTCTGCACGGTCATCGCTCCCGTCGAGGGATCCACCGTATAACGCTGGAATACATAGATGGCCGTGAAGGTGTGATTGCGGAAATTGAACTGGATGACGCCCTTCCGGTTCAAGGCCTGCTGGATGGGCGTCGCGGAAACGAGGTGGGTGATCCAGATGATCGCATCGTTGTCAATGAAGAGGTAATCCTTTTCCGGGTGCGCCTTGATGAAGTCCCGGCGCCACTCCATCTCTCGCCCGACATAATAATCAAAGGAGTAATCGTGCCGGGCCATGGTCGGGAGCGAGGAGAAGAAGGTGCCAAACAGGGTGACGCCGATCAGGACCGGCCACGTGTGTTTCCAGCGAGCGGCCTGGGCCGCGACCGTCACGACCGCCAGCACCAGCCACAGATTCAGCGGCAGACTGAGGCGGCGGATCACCGGATCGTCGAACCGGCCCCAGAAATAACACAGCATGAGGAGCGTGTGGGCCGCGAAACCCAGGGTGAAAATCGCGAGCGCCGCCTGTACCGGCGGCGTTTCCCTGAGCCGCAGCAGCGTCTTCCCCGCCCACAGCAGCAGGAACGGCAGGGCCAGCAGGCCGAGGATGGAAAGCACCATCGAGTTGGAATTCTCCCCGGTTGGATCAAAAAAGAAATTCAGCCAGTGCGGGAGATTGGTCCCGATGTACGAGAGCGAGAACGGCCGGTCGAAACCCGGCTGGCTGGCCATTTCCCAGGAAGCAGCTCGCACGGAAAAGATCTTCTGGTGCAACGCCACCGGCAGAAACAGCAGTGGAACCCAGACGATGCCGCCGGCGAGCACCGGCTGCCGCTTTTCCCACCAGACCCAAAGAATGAGTAATCCGACCGGCAGCAGGAAGAGGATCGATTCGTAGCGGGTCTGCGCCAGGAGCACGGCCGAGAGCAGCAAGGCCTGCTGGCTCACGGCATCGCGACGCTCGGCGTAACGGATACCGAGGGCGAGCGTGCTCATGATCATGACCAGATTGAGCACCTCAAATCCGCCCCCGGTCGCATTCTGGGCGAGGAGCGGCAGGCTCGTGAGCAACAGCACCGCCAACACTCCCGCCAGTTTGCCGGCGATCTTCCGCCCGGTATGGTAGACCAGCCCGAGCAGCACGAAGATCAGGCCGGTGTTCAGGACAAAGGCATTTTCCGGCCGGTAACCGGTCAGATCATGCAGGGTTGAAACCAAAAACGGATGGAACAACGGCCGTTTGTCGAGCCGCCCCTCCAGCAGCTGAAAGGCCCCCTGCAGGTCATGCCCGCGGATCGGCACCAGGGGATGCTTGTCAAAGTGCATGCCCATCGAGGTCCCGAGCAGCATGATCTCATCCATCAGAATCTTGAACCCATACTGCTCGTGCACCAGCAGCAGCAGCCCGCAGCCGATGATCAGCGCCAGGATGCCCGGGGAAAACTCCTGCCGCCAACCGGCCCACGGCCGGTCCGCCTTGGCCAGAGCGTAGAGTGACCACCCATACCAGACCGAAGTACCCAGAATCGCCCAGTACCCCCCGGCCGTGATTACCGCGAGGGCCGTGTCCGGCGGCAAGACGATGAACCCCAGCAGGAAAGCCAGCAAACTGGTCAGGATCAGCAGGACGATGCGCCGGTCGGCGCGGATCAGTTCAAGTAATTTCATGTGGAGTAATGGGTACGCACGCTCCCGACGCTTTCTACAAATCAGAATATCCCGACAGAACAACACCCTCTTTTACCGAAAGCCTCCAATCGAACGGCGGGAAAACGGGCACAAAAAAGCCGCCCGGTGAGGGGCGGCTTTGAGAATGATTCAACTACACCAATTACGGCGAGTAGGTGATCGTGCGGAGACCAGCGACACCGGTGATGGTGATCGTGATGCCCTGGGTGAAGTCCGTGGGATAGGTCTCGCTGGCAACCGTGTTGAGGGCTTTGACGTAGTTCGTCGCGCCGATCAGGTTGACGCTGTTGACGGCAGAACCACCGTATTCCAGGTAGTACTGGTCGGCAGCGCCGGAAAGCTGGCGAGCGTTGTTGAGAACGGCCTTATCCTGGGAAGCCTGACGGACTTTCTGGAAGGCGGGAATGGCCATGGCGGCCAGGAGGCCGATGATGACCACGACGATCATGATTTCAACGAGCGTGAAGCCCTTGGAGGAACGATTATTCATGGGATTATTTATTATGCGGTTATTTTTATGTGTCTCGCAAATGATATGCGAGCAGAGGCATCAGACTACGAACAGACCCCTATTACAAGGCGTAATTAAGCTTGTATTGGTAATAGAATGTAATGATTCCGCGCGAGCGGAACCTACCGACGCTAATATATAGCAGCCGCTTGATATTACTTAAGTAATTTGGCCAAAGAAACTTCTGTCGCATCCTTCCAGAGCGAGTCCAAGCGATAAACCCGGCGGTTTTCTGTCGTAAAGAGATGAATCATAACCTCAAAGGCATCCACCACGGTCCAACCGCTACCCTGCCCGGTGTCCATGCCCAGAATGCGAGCCTGCATGCTATCCAAGGTCTTCTCCAGCTCCACCCGCAAGGCGCGGAGATGCGGCTCGGAGTTGCCGTTCGCAAGGACCAGGTAATCGGTGATGCTCGATTGTTTGCTGACATCGAGGACCTTCAGGTCCTCCGCCTTCTTGCCATCGAGGGTCTGGACGATCGCCTTCAACAGCTTGAGGGTCGGGTCGGCTTTGCGCGGGGCCTTGGCCGGTTTCTTCGCAGTGGATTTGGTGGTCGGCTTCGCAGGCTTTCGCACGGTCTTGGTTTTCATCGTTTCAGCGATACAGTTGCTTGCTCTCGATATAGGCGATTACTTTTTGAGGGCAAAAATAATGAAGCGAGCGCCCCTCGCGCACGCGGAGCCGGAGTTCGCTCGAGCTGATCTCGATCAGATGGCCGTCACACCGGTGCAGTCGCAAACCCGGAATGTCCGTGTGGGGCTTGTCGGGATGGCGGGGGCGCTCCAGGAAGATGAACTCCACCAGTTTCGATAACTCGTCGATGTCCTTCCACTTGTGCAGCAAGGGCAGCTGGTCTCCCCCGATGATCCAGAACAGCTCGTCGTTGGGAAACTGCGCCCGGAAATGGCGCACCGAATCGATCGTGTAGCTCATGCCACCCTTGCGAAGCTCGTAGTCGGCGATCTCCAGACGGCGATCCCACTCACAGGCCGCCTGCAACATCGCCAACCGGTCCTCCACCGACGATTGCACATCCATCGGCTTCAGCGGGGCCTGGGCCGCGGGCACCAAAAAGAGCCGGTCGAGATGGTACTGTTCATAGACATCCTGGGCAGCAATCAGGTGCCCAAAATGAACCGGATCAAAACTGCCTCCCAGGAATCCGATCTTCATGCGCCGGTGCGGACCGTCGTGTACGACACCGGACCGTTGCTCAGGGTTGGATGAGGGAAGACTCTTGCCACAGGGCCCACTTCATTCCGCAATTCTGCCACGGCAATCCCAAACCCTGCCCGGGTGGCGGAATGGTATACGCAGCAGACTTAAAATCTCCTGCGGACAAGCAGGCTCTCGCTGCAAAAGAACAACTTACCGTAGCAGAGAAAAAATTCTTGTCCACTTTCTTGTCCACTCCGTTGGCGCTGCGTTCGAAACGCATCTGGATTTCGTGGGACGATTGGATGGTGGACATGATCACAGGGTCAGCAGACGATTTTGACGGTCGCGGGATCGTAGATCAGGGACCACTTTTCAGCACCGTTCCAATACTCGCCGCCACTCGCGACGAACACTTGCCCAGATGCCGAAATAGCCATGCACCCCGGTTCGAATTTGTTAGGGCTCGAAAGATCAATCGTCCAACCAGGGCCGGCCCTCAGCCGCCAGCACGTGACATAACCCCCATGATGCCCCGGGTTCTCGGCACGGAACGCGGCGGCCAGCGCCCCAGCTTTAAGCATGCGCTGAAGCCGCGGGCTGGGGCGATTGGTTGTGATCATGCGAGTGTTCACCTTCGGCCTAGGGGCGGGTGAACGGCGGTCGGAATTGCGAATGAGGATTATCATTTGGGGTTAGAAGTTTGGCTGGTCTCCCAGCCAGTTTTTGCGAGTGTTCGGGCCGAGCAGGCCCGGGTGGCGGAATTGGTATACGCACAGCACTTAAAATGCTCTTCCCGTAAGGGATTGTGGGTTCGAGTCCCACCCCGGGCACCACCTCGTCATGAGTATGAGGGCTTAGTTCTGCGTCGGAACAGCTCGGGGCTCGTTGCGCAAGTAGCGGGCTAACTCGGAAGGCTTAACCGCCGCCCGGCTTCGCACTTGCTCAAGATGCAATTGGCCCTCCGCGCGAGCGCGGAAAGCTCCGCTGCGGGAAATGAGGTCATCGAAATACTCAAGAGGCACAGGCGCGTCGTATTGCAGGCCGAACTGCAGAATCGCGGCCTGAAGATTTGTAGCCGCCGTAGCTTTGGTTTCGACAGGTGCAGCGGCGGCCGAAGGAGTTTCCGGCGCGCTTGTCGGGGTGTTCGGATTGGGGTGAGGGGTTTTCATGCTGACTTACTCTAGCACGGCCTGCGTTTTCGGCGGGGTTGGCCGCATGGGGTCGAACGGCAGACGCTTTGGCGCTTGGTATTGAACTACTTCTGAGGGCGGATACCTGAACCGATTCAATGGCCGGCGGGTGTCCCAAATGAGGAGCCGGTCTCCCAAAAGCTTCTTTTTGCGGGCGATATTCGCCGCATACGCCGGGTCGTGCATCAACCCGCACACCTCCACAAACTCCTTTGCCACCGTGTCGGTGAGTTGAAGGTCCGGGATATATTTCGAGCCCGCGAGTTCGGGCGGCGGTAGTAACCATCGGGTGAACGAACGCTTCTCACCGATCAGGCGCCGCACCATTCGGTCTTCAAAAAAACTTTCAACCGGGATCAGTCCGACGGTTGAAACGCGAATTGGCACCATCGCGTGAACCTTCCACGTCTCGCCAAAGAGCGACGCGACAAAGATTACCCAGGTAGGATGCGCGTGCAGGCTGTGCAGCGGCGAAGCCGGCTTCTTTCCTTCATGGTCGAGCACCACTCGCGGCACGAGAATCGGACGATCGGGATAATTGCTCAGGTGCATGAGCCTGGCTCCGCGCTCGTTCTCGGGGCCAAAGCTTTCGATGAATCCAAACCCGACGCAGGCCGTCATGCCCGCCGGAGCCTTCCGGTCGCGTTCATGGAGGAAGGACCAGGGAATGAAATTCACGCCCGGCAAGCTTGATAGGACGGCGTAGGCGGCCTCCCCCGCCCCCGCGATGTCGTTCAGTGCTCCTTTCACCAAGCCGTTAAACACCCGTTCGTCGCGCGCATATTTGTATTCGGGCCGCCAGGAGCACACGCCGGAGCGCTGCAAAACATCGCGCGCCAACCGGCGCAAACTGACGTTGACCCGATTGAAATGAAGCCGGCTCGATGCACCGACGGCCGCATTGTGACCGGGCTTGCGCCGCCGCATCGCTACAACGCGATACTCAGGATCTCCGACATCGCGCCACAAGGCGGCAAAATCTCCGCCAGGCTGAGGGCCCCCGATTGGCTGCGCCCCTTCGTCTTGTGTGACCAAGTCGGCAGAATACGAGAAGCAACCGGGCTTGTGCCACCGCGCAGAACCGGGATAGCGGCGCAGGT
>JBDKHE010000027.1:0-5122 GCA_039797805.1 Verrucomicrobiota bacterium | reverse complement strand
TCCTTTGGCTCTCATTCTCGCTCCACCAATTGGTGTGTGTAGGGGCGTCGCTTGACGACGCCCGCAAGGTCGCCGGCGATCAACCAATTCCCGGGCGCCGTCAAGCAGCGCCCCTACGGTTAACTGCATGAGTCCGGATCAAGTGGGGGTGCCCGACAGGGCGGGGTGTGTCTAGTCACCCTGGTGAAGAGCCCCAACTCAATTGCCCGGCCCAGCCGCCTCGGCAGACCTTCAGATCGCGTCGATCACCTTGAGGAAGGCGGCGGTGTCAGCGAAGTCCTCGAACACGGCCGTGGGTTGGTGCGCCGACAATTCCTGCACGGAAAACTTTCCGGTCGCGACCGCGATGGTGTGCGCGCCGATGACCTTCCCGCATTCGATGTCGTGGGGCGTGTCGCCGATGATGACGGTACGGGCCGGGGTGAATTCGACGGCGTGCTTTTCCTTCGCCCGACGCAGCGCATGCGGGCCGAGGTCGTTGCGGAGCGGGCTGTCGTCGGCGAAGGCGCCAAACTCGAAGTAGTGCCAGACCTTGTAGTGGGTCAGCTTGAACTCCGCCCCGCGCTTCAGGTTGCCGGTCAACAGGCCTTGGGCGAGATCGGTGCGGTGATGCAGGGTTTCGAGCAGCTCGAAAATCCCGGGCAGCACCTGGCCTTGCGGACCGGCGGCCAGTTCGCCCGGCAGCATGGCCAGATAGGCCTCGAGATAGTCGTGCGAGTTTTGCGGCGTGTCGGGCAGGCCGACATGACGGAACACCTCGCCCGTGATCCAGCTGTCGGTGCGCCCGGCCCAGTCGATGGCGCTGAGGTCCATCGTGACGCCGAAGCGTTGGGCGAGGGCCTTCTCCATCGCGCGCACGCCGGCGCCGTGGGAAACGATCAGGGTCCCGTCAATGTCCCAGAGGATGAGTTTTTTCATGAGCAATCCGGAGTAACCACGATTGTCCGTTGATGGACACGAAAAAAGGGCCGGCCTTTTTCCTATGAGGCCCGAACCCAGGAGCTGGGTTCGGCTGGATTCAGTTGTGGGAGCGGGCTCGCACGCGATAGTCGCGACCAAGGTCGCTTCCACAAAAAAACAGACATGCGCGGTTTTGATCCAATGCCCCGGGGCTTGCCTTGAGGATCTTTACTTCGTCCCGGCTCCGATGCTGGCCGGCTTGGTGACGACGGTGAAGGCCATGCCGCCGAGGATCAGGGCGGCGCCCGCGAGTTCCTGGGCGCTGAAGTGCTCGTGGAAAAACAGCACGCCGCCGATGGCGATGAACAGGGGCACGAGCATCTGGATCAAGGAACCTTCAGCGACGGGCAGATCGCGGAAGGCGCGGGTCATCGCCAGCTGGCCGATGGCGGCGGTCAGGCCGGCGATCACGATGATCACCCAGGCCAGACCGGACAGCGGCGTGTAGGTGTACACGGCGGGAACCGTGCAAATGAGCAGGCCGTAGACACACTGCGCGGCGAAGATTGTGGATGTGTGCTCGGTCCCGTGCAGTTGCCGGATGGTCACGACGATATAGCCCGAAAGCCAGGCTGAGCCAAACGCGACCAGGTCGAAGATCCCGGGGTGGCTGGTCAGCGAGAAGACATGCGTCAACAGGGCGAGGCCGGCGATGGCGGTGACGCTTCCGATCAAGACGGCGGACCGCAGGCGTTCATGCAGCAACCACGCGGCGAGCAGGGCGCCCCAGATGACGTAGGTGTTGTTGATGAAGATGGCCCGCCCCGCGCCCAGCTGGACGACGCAGAGATAGGTCACGTAGACGCCGAAGCCGCCCAGAATGCCGCGTTGGACGAGCAGGGCATTGCGCCAGAGGTGCGTGGGGGCGAATTCACGACGGTACGCGATGGCGATCAGGGCGAGCCCCACCACGAAGCGAACGCAGGAAATCAGCCAGATGTTCGCCTGACCCATCTGCCCGAGCGCGCGCACCAGCAGGACGTTCGCCGTGAAAACGACGGCCGAGAGCACCATCAGGGAGAGGGCGCGGCGGTGGGTGAGGCGGGCGGACATGCGTAACAAGGACCGGGCCATCAGGGCGACCGGTCAAGTCCGGTCCCGCTGTACCGGTCTTTATTACAGGCTGTGTATCGCCGCCTTGTTCACGGCGAGCCCGGCTTCCTTGACGGCTTCGCTCATGGTCGGGTGGGCGTGGATCGTGCGCGCGAGGTCCTCGGCGCTGCCGCCGTATTCCATGTGGGTCACGATCTCGCTGATGAGTTCGCCGGCGTTCCGGCCGAGGATCTGCGCGCCGAGAATCTTGTCGGTCGCGGCGTCGGCGATGATCTTCACGAAACCGTCGGCGGCGTCGTTCGCGTGGGCGCGGGCGTTGGCGGCGAAGTTGAATTTGCCCACGTTGACCTTGAGACCCTTGGCCTTGGCGGCGTCCTCGCCGAGGCCGACGGTCGCGATCTCGGGGTCGGTGTAGATGATGGCGGGCATGAGGTCCCAGTTGATGTGGCCCGCCTTGCCGGCGATCCATTCGGCGACGGCGACGCCGTCTTCCTCGGCCTTGTGGGCGAGCATCGGGCCGTCGATGACGTCGCCGATGGCGTAGACGCCGGCGGCGGTGGTCTTCAGGTGGGCGTCGACCTTGATGCGTTTCTTGTCCGTGAGCTCGACGCCCGCCTTGGCGAGGTCGAGGCCGTCCGCGTAGGGCCGGCGTCCGACGGAGACGAGCACCTTGTCGGCGGGAAACTCCAGCACCTGGCCGTCGCGTTCCGCGGTGAGGATACCGTAGGGGCGCTGCTTGTCGGCGCCCGCGCGGGCGTCGTCAAGCGACGCCCCTACACCGGAAGCGGCGGGCTTGAAACCGGTGACCTTGGCGTTGACCTCGATCTTCAGGCCCTGGGCCTTCAGTATGCGGGTGAAATTGCGGATGATGTCCGCATCGGCCGCGCCGCCGATCTGCGGGAGGAATTCCACCACGGTGACATCGGACCCGAGGCGGGCCCACACGGAGCCGAGTTCCAGGCCGATCGCGCCGCCGCCGACGACCACGAGTTTCTTCGGGACCTCCGCGAAGGAGATGGCGTGGTCGGAGGAGACGATCGTCTCGCCGTCAAACTTAAGGAACGGGAGCTCGACCGGGGCGGAGCCCGTGGCGATGACGATGTTTTTCGCCGTATAGGATTTGTCGCCGACGGCGATGGTGTTGGCCGCCGTGAATCGGGCCTCTCCGGTGATGACCGTGATCTTGCGGGCCTTGGCGAGCAGGGCGATGCCGCCGGTCATTTTTTCGACGATGCCGGCCTTCTTTTTGAGCATGGCGGCCACGTCGATGGACACGCCGTCGATCTTGATGCCGTGTTCGGCGGCATGGTGCCGGGCAAAGGCGAAGTGTTCGGACGAGGCGAGGAGGGCCTTGCTGGGGATGCAGCCGACGTTGAGGCAGGTGCCGCCGAGCGTGGCGCGTTTCTCGACGAGGGCGACCTTGAGGCCGAGCTGGGCGGCGCGAAACGCGCACACGTAGCCGCCGGGGCCGGCGCCGATGACGACCACATCGAACGACATGGATGGGGAGATTTCGGAAGACATTTTTCTGAGTTGAAGTTGAAAGTTTAAGTTGAAGTGAGCAGCCGCCCTGGGCGGGAACTTAAACGTCAACTTTTCACTTAAACCAACGGGATCTTCAGATCCCGATCGCGAGGCGGGCCGGGTCCTCGATGAGTTGCTTCACCTTCACGAGGAAGGTGACGGCCTGTTTGCCGTCGACGAGACGGTGGTCGTAGCTGAGGGCGAGGTACATCATCGGGCGGATGACGACCTGGCCGTTGACCGCGACCGGACGCTCGTTGATGGCGTGGAGGCCGAGGATGGCGCTCTGCGGGGCGTTGAGAATGGGCGTGGAGAGCATCGAGCCGAAGATGCCGCCGTTGGTGATGGTGAAGACGCCGCCCTCGAGATCGTTGAGGGTGATCTTGCCTTCGCGGGCGCGCTTGGCGGCGTCGGCAATGGCCTTCTCGATGCCGGCCATGTCGAGCGCATCGCAGTTGCGGATGACCGGGACCATGAGGCCTTTGTCGGTCGAGACCGCCATGCCGACATCGTAATAGTGATTCTGGATGATCTCGTCGCCGTCGATCTGGGCGTTGATGCCCGGGACGTCCCTGAGGGCCTGGACGACGGCCTTGGTGAAGAAGGACATGAAGCCGAGCTTCACCCCATGTTTCTTCACGAAGTCGTCCTGATACTTTTTGCGCAGGTCCATGACGGCGGACATGTCGACCTCGTTGAAGGTGGTGAGCATGGCAGCCTGTTGCTGCGCCTGGACGAGGCGGGCGGCGATGGTCTGACGGAGCTTGGACATCTTGGTCCGGGTCTGGCGCGCCGCAGTCGGAGCGGAGGCCGGCTTTTCCGCGGCATCCTTCATGGGGGCGGGGGCGGCGGGTTTCGCGGCGGCCGGGGCTTCGGGGGCCTTGGTGCCGGCGGCGAGCATGTCGCCCTTGGTGACGCGTCCGCCCTTGCCCGTGCCGGAGACGCTGGCCGGGTCGATCCCGGTCTCGGCGGCGAGGCGGCGGACGGCGGGCGAGGCCGGCGCCTCGGCGGCCGGAGCGGCGGCCGGGGACTTGGCATCCGTCGCTTTGGGCGCCGTGGCCGCGGCCGTGGCGGTCTCGTCGATGGTGGCGACGACCTGGCCGATCTTCACATCGGTGCCGGCGGCGATTGAGTAAGTGATCTGGCCGGCGACCTCGGCGGTGCCTTCGGAGGTGATTTTATCCGTCTCCAGCTCGAAGAGGGGCTGATCTTTTTTGACGAGATCGCCGTTCTTGACGTGCCACTTGGCGAGCACGCCGGAGGTGATGGATTCGCCCATCGGGGGGATTTTGACTTCAATGGCCATGGTAAGATTGGGTCTAGGGTCTGGGATTTGGGATCCGGGAGATGATCAAAGCGTGAAAGCGCTCTGGATAAAGGCGGCGAGTTGCTGGCGGTGGATGGCGAGGACGCCCACGGCCGGGGAGGCGGCGGCGGCGCGGCCGGCGTAGACAGCCTTGCGGCCGAAGACTTCCTCGATCTGCGGGGCGATGAAGGACCAGGCCCCCATGTTCTGGGGCTCTTCCTGGCACCAGATCAGGCGCGCGTCGCGACCGTAGGCATCGGCCAGGGCGCCGAGATGGGC
>JBDKHE010000026.1:0-7592 GCA_039797805.1 Verrucomicrobiota bacterium | reverse complement strand
CCGAGGAATACGCCAACATGGACCAGATGGAGGGAACGCACTGGTATTATGCCGGGAAGCGCGAGTTGGTGCGTGGCTGGCTGGAACGCGTAGGACCGCCAGCGCCCGCGGATCTGTTGCTGGATTGCGGTGCCGGCACCGGCCGGTTCGCCAAGGAAATGGAGTCCCGGTGCAAGGTGATGGTGCTGGACGACCACGAGGAGGCGCTGCGTTTGCTGCGCGCGAAGTTTCGTCCGGATCAGATCCTCAGCCTCGCGGGCGACCGGGTGCCGTTGCCGGACGGGACGTTGGATTACGTCACGGCGCTCGATGTGTTGGAGCACACGCCGGATGACCGCGCGGTCGTCGATGGTTTTCACCGGCTGTTGAAGCCGGGTGGCGTGGCCTTGGTGACGGTGCCGGCCAGCATGGCCTTGTGGAGTGACTGGGACGTGGCGTTGCACCACTTCCGGCGTTATTCGCGGCCGGGATTGCGGGCCTTGTTTCCTGAGGAAAAATGGGAACTGCTGCATGTGAACTACACGAATGTTGCCGTCTATCCGGCGGTCTGGGCGGTGCGCAAGTGGCGCAAGCTCTTCCCGGCGGCCCCGGGCGGGGTGCGTTCGGAGGACAAGGTGCCGGCGGGTTGGATCAATGCGATCCTGCGCCGGGTGTTTGTTTCGATGGCGTTCTGGCGCCTGCCACTGCCGTTCGGAGTCAGCCTGATTCTCGTCGCCCGCCGCCGAGGCGGGGCTCAGTAAACCGATTCGCTGAGCAGGTTGCCCCCGGCGTCGCGCACCACGACGGCGAATTCCTGCCAAGGAAGTTTCGGCGGGAGCCGGGGACTCACCACCGAGAGTTTGTACAGGCCGCGCAACGGACGGGCTGAGGGAAGGGCAATGGCCTCTCCGGTCGGGCGGCCCTCGCGATCGATGGGCTCAACCCAGGCGTGGGTCCGCGGCGTCAAGAGGTCCGGGCCGGCGTCCCAAGGGTGTTCAATCCGCTCCAGCCGGATCGAGGCGGGGGCGCCCTCCAACAGCACGCTGGTTTGCATCAGGATCGTCTCGGCCTGATCCGGGGACTCGAGCCATTGGTAGCGACCGAAGGCGATCGCGTGGCTGTCGCGCGGGACGTTGAAGGTGAAGTCGCCGTAGCTGAACAGCGGACGGTAGTGCTGCTGCACGAAATCCTGCAGCGGGCCGGCCACGGGAATCTTCCGCTCGATCATGAACGCGTCGAGGGAGTGGGAGTTGATGAGGGCCGTCCGCGGCGTCGCGGCCAGGCGGTCCACGATCTCCCGTTGCTGCCGGTCGTTCAACAGCCAGAACCAGTGCGTGCAGTTTTGGGCGGTCGGGGTGGGGACGCCGCTCCAGAGATTGTGGCTGAACATGCCCTGCCGCGAGAACAGCAGGTCCGCGTGAATCCGGGCGTTGAGGTTGAGGAGGCGCATCGCCTGCCGCGTGGAACCGTCGAGGCGGATGTCACCGGAACCGGGCAGGTCGAGGGGCCGCGAGTGCGTGTAGCGCATACCCCCGGTATAGGCGAGCAGGCCCAGCTGGTAGCACGCGGCGGCGGCGAGCAGGGCGGTGACCGCGCGGCCCAGCCGCCAGCCGGTCGCGGGCAGCAAGCGCGGCAGAATCGCCGGCAGCTCGAACATCCCGGCGACGAGTACCGGCACGCAGAGAAAAGTGGCCCAGGCCAGCTGGCTTCCCGCCACGGGAAAGGCGTGCAGCACCTGCGCCACCGCGACCAAGGCCACGCCGGTGAGCGCGAGCGAGGGTTTCGCCAAACCGCCGGCCAACGGTACGGCGAACACCGGCAGCAGTGGCAGACAACAGGCCGTGAAGTGGAAAATGCCGTAGTAGCTGGGCCACTCCCGGGCGTGCAGCACGAAGCCGATCAACACGATCACGCGCAGCACCGCGACCAGCCATTGGGACGCCTGGGAGAGTTCGCCGGTGCGTCGCAGGTCCCAGCCAGCCTTGGCAACGGCCACCGCCCCGACGGCGGTCAGCACCCAGACTTCCGGATACCAGGTGACGCCCACCATGAACTTCGCCGGCATGCGCAGCGGGCTGATCAGAATGGCGTTGAAGAGCGAGGCGAGGCTGGTGCCGTGTTGCCATACCCGGAACACGATCAAACCCATCGTCACCAGGCAGGCCAGCGGAGCGGCGACCAGCGCGGCCATGGGCAGACGGGATTGCAGGCGGGCCGTCGGGGTCACCCAGAGGATTCCGGCCGCGGCGAAAGTGAACTCCATCGCGAATATCTGCACCCAGCCCTGGTCAAGCTGCCGCCCGAGCAGCACCCACGGCACGGCGAGTATTCCGGCCACGGCGAGCAGACCGGCCGGTCTCACGAAACGATCGGGCCAGGCAGTGTGGCGCAGCGCGAAACAGCCCAGGCCTGCGGCCAGCAGGAGGCCGACATTGATCTTGGTCAGCAGGAGCAGGCCGGTGATCGTGCCCAAGGCGGCGTAGACCAGCACCGGGCGCCGGGTGTCGGCCAGGTAGCTCACGAGCACCACGGCCACCGAAATCAAGAAGGCGATATGACTGCCCGGGTGGGAGGGCTCCGAGGTGTTTTGCCACATCAGGCCAAAGACCAGGGCGGCGCTCGCCGTGGCGGCGAATTGGTTGCGGGTGAGCCGCCAGCCCAGCCATCCGCACATCAACGCCGTGCCGACCCAGTGAAAGACGGTGAGGAGTCGTCCGAGTGCATGGGTGACCGTGACGTGCAGGGCGGAGGTGATCAGTTCATGATAAACGTAGGGCCAGGGTCCGTACTGGGAAAACACGTCGTCGTAGAGGCGAAGTCCGCTCAGGTAGTTTCGCAGGGAAATCAGCACATACCCCTCGTCATCGTAGGGCATGAACGTGGTGTTCACGAGCAGGTAGGCCGTGATGGTCAGGACCGCGGTCAGGACCGTCCAGAGCAGGATCCGGATGTGGCGCCGGCTCATTCCTGGCGGGGGCGGCGCACGATGTAGGGGGGCCGTTGCTTCACCTCGTCATAGACCCGGGCGAGGTATTCGCCGAGGATCCCGATGCCGATCAGCTGCACGCCGCCCAGGAAGAGCACTAGGGTGACCAGGGTCGTGAAACCGGTCTGGGCGATTTCCACGCCCAGCAAACGCCGGATGACGAAGAAGCTGCCGATCACAAAGCCGGCGGCGCTGACGAACACCCCGGTGTAGGTCAACAGCCGCAGCGGCAGGTACGAGAAGCTGAAGACCCCATCGAGGGCGTAACGCAGCAGACGCAGAAGGGTCTGCTGGGGTTGCCCGGCGGCGCGTTCCTGCCGGTCGTACAGCACTTCCGCCGTCTTGAATCCGACCCAGGTGCGCAGCCCCGGGAAGAAGCGGTTGCGTTCGGGGAGCTGGCACACCGCTGACGCCGCGATGCGGTCGAGCAGGCTGAAGGTGCCGGTGTTCGAATCCATGCGCAGGTCCGCCACGGCGCCGAAAAAGGCGTGGAACAGATCCATGCCGATCCGCCGCAGGCCCTTTTCCTGACGGGAGCGTCGCACCGCGAGGACCACCTCCGCGCCTTCGTGCCATTTGGCCACCATCTCAAGGATCAGTTCGGGCGGATCCTGGAGGTCGGCATCCATCGTGACCACGGCTTCGGCACCCCGGTCGAGGGCCTCGGCCAATCCGGCGGAGATGGCGGCCTGGAAGCCGAAATTCCGGGAAAGCTCGACGGCGACGAAGCGTGGGTCGCGGGCGGCCTGGCTTTGCAGGAGTTCAAGCGAACGGTCGCGGCTGCCGTCGTTGACGAGCACGGCCGACCACGCCGAGGTGGCGTTGTCATCGAACAGCTTGGTCAGCCGCGTGAACAGCTCCGGCAGGACGGCCTCTTCATTGAAGACCGGTATCACGAGGGAAAGCTTCGGCAGTTCGTTTGTCATGAGGTGGGACCTGGGAGGATCGGGTCAGCAGCCTGCATGAGTATAGGACGAATCGGCGAGAGCGAAGGCGAAAGTGGGGCGGTTGCAGGGACGTCAGAATTGGCCTGTGCCCGGACCGGAGACCGGATGGCCCGCCTGTCGCCAGCGCCAGATGGTCAGCAAGAGGACGCCGGCCAGGCCCGCCATGATGAACGGGTGCCAGTTGGCCAGGAGATCAGCCAGAAACGGCTGGCCGAGTTGAGCCTTGTTTTTCAGGTTCACCAAGGCGTAGCGGCTCAGGGTGTACACCCGTTCTCCGTCGGTGTTGTCAGGCATCAGCCAGCGCAACAAGGCCAGTGACTGCAGGCCGAAGTGCAGGACGATGCCCAACAGAAAATCGGTGACGAGGCCGGCGATCCACAGGAACCTAAGCCAGCGCGGCGCATTCCCGGCGCAGCGGGCCAGCCAGACCAAACCCAGCAGGACCAGCGGTTGGAGGCAGATATGCGCGAGCCCGAGGGCGTTTGGCTGGCTGTGAACGCCGATGCCCGTCAGCACAGCCATGAAGCCGGTGACGAGCCAGAAGCGGCGGGTGTCCCCGGCGGTTTGCCGGACCGCCAGCCAGCCCAGCACGCAGAGGTTACCCACGCCGAAACTCACGAGCAGGTTGGTCTGATAGTACACGAAGGCGCCATCCCGGATGCGTCCGAGGATTTCCGTCTGCCCCAACAGCAGTCCCCCCTCGGGTGAGTCGAAGTTGGGCACGATGCTCTGTCGAATATTGGTGAGCAAAATGGATAGCTGATGGAGCCAGCCCTGTCCCGGGGCCTGCCCGAAGGTTGAGGTGGCGAAGATCAATTGTTCTGGCCCCAGAGCGAAGGCCATCCAGCCGAACCAAGAGAGGGCCAGCACCCCAGCGCAAATGCCTCCGCGAACCAGATCGCGGCGTTGGGCTGCGTCGGGACGGGTCCAGCCGCGACTGGCCAGCCAACCGCATCCCAGAGCGATGACCCAGGGAGCGACGGAGTAGTGGGTCAGAATCCCGCCGGTGAACGAAATCTTGATCCAGGTGAGGCGCGCCTGATGGGCTGGTTGGCTGAAGATCAGAGCCGCCGCCAGGAGGACGAAAAAAGCGGCGGGCAGCTTGGTCCAGGCAAAGGTCGCGTTTTGAGCGAACAGCGGATTCAGCATCAGCAGCAAAACCAACAGGCCCAACGCCCGCGGGGCCGGGCCGCGGAGCTGCGTCAGGGCGGCCATGGGCAGGAAAACCAAAGTGCTCAGGAGGGTGGTGACGATCTGGTACTGCGCAAAGTGCGTGCTGGTCAGGGCGAGAACGCTGGCCTCCACGACATTGGCCAGGGGAGGTCGGGCTGGCAGCAGATAGTTGGCGACAAAGATGTGGTCGGTAGGCCAGCGGTTCACAAAGAACATGGCGCGTTCGTAGTGTTCCACCCAGTCGATGGACCAGATGCCTCCAGAGTAGGAAAAGATGAGGGCCTGCAGGCCGAGGCTCCACAGGGCAAGGCAGGTCCAACCGACAATGCAGGCAAGGACCATCGGTTCGCTCAGGTATTGACTGATTTGGTGCCGTCCCGACCAGGAGAGTCCGGCCATCACCGCGGGCCAAATCCAAAGCCAGTGCCAGTCCAGTCCGGTAAGGTAGAGCGTCAGGCCGGCCAGATACAGGCCGATCAGGGTCGCGCCGGCGCCGAGCGAGAGTCGCACCAGCGCGGAAAATCCGTCCAGCCGGGCGGCCAGCGTCACACTGCCGCCGCCGACAAGAAGCAAAAACACGAGGAGGCTGGAAACAAGCATGGGGGCTGCTCCGGCCGGACGCTCAGCCGGACAGGTTGTATTTCAAAATCGCGTAAATGGCGCGAAAGCCGTCTCGCCAGCCGATCTTCTTCCCCTCGGCATAGGTGCGGCCGTAGTAGCTGATGCCGACCTCGAAAACGCGGCAGCCCTCGAGGCGGGCGACCTTGGCGGTGATCTCCGGCTCGAAGCCGAAGCGGTTCTCCTCGATCTTGATCTTCTGGAGCACCTCGCGGCGGAAGACCTTGTAGCAGGTCTCCATGTCGGTGAGGTTGATGTTGGTCATCATGTTCGAGAGCAGCGTGAGAAAGCGGTTGCCAACCATGTGCCAGAAGTAAACCACGCGGTGGGCGTCGGCCCCCATGAAGCGGGAACCGAAGACCACATCGGCTTTCCCGTCGATGATGGGCTTGAGGAGCTTGGGATACTCCTGCGGGTCGTATTCAAGGTCAGCGTCCTGCACGATGACGGCGTCGCCGGTCGCGGCCGCAAAGCCGGTGCGCAGGGCGGCCCCTTTGCCGCAGTTGATAGGGTGGTAGATGATCCGCGTGACGAGCGGTTCGATTTCGGCCTTGAGGATCTCGATGGTGCCGTCGGTCGAGCAGTCATCCACCACGATGATCTCCTGATTGTTCACCGGCGAGCTGCGCACCGCCTCCACGATCGCCCGGATGGTGCCGCGCTCGTTGTAGCAGGGGATGACGATGGTGAGCTTCATGCGAATCCCGGGGAAGCTAGATTGTGGGTGGAGTAACGGAAGCCGAATCTGTGGGGCCAGCGTTGACTGCCCGGAATGCGGAAGGCACGATCCCGCCGCCTTGTTTTCCGCCCTCAAGACCTTTTTTTCCCGCCCTGGCGTGCAGGCCGCCACCGGCAACCTGGGCTGGCTCGTGGCGGAGAAGGGGATTCGTTTGGTTTTCACCGTGGGGGTGGGATTTTGGGTTGCCCGCTATCTGGGACCGGCCGCTTTTGGGGAGCTGAATTTTGCTCTGGCGATTGTCGGTATCGCCCTGTTGCTGGCGGAACTGGGACTCGACGGGGTGGTGAGACGGGAACTCATCCGGGCACCGGCCGAGGCCGAGCAATTGCTGGCGACCGTCTGGGGGCTGCGTTTGCTGGGCGCGGGCGTGGCCGGACTGCTGGTGGGTTTGTGGGGATGTTTCAGCGAAAATGAAAACCTGCACATCCTGCTGCCCGTGTTGGCGCTCACCTTGTTTCAGCCGGTTCTTTGGGTGAGTGATTTGTGGTTTCAGGCCAGGCTACAGGCCAAACGATCGGTGCTTGCCCAGTTGGGTGGGGCCGCCTTGGGAGCTGGTGTGCGCGTAGGCATGATCGTCCTACACGCGCCGCTGGTGGCTTTCGCCTGGGCCGCGGTGATCGAAATGGTGGCCGCCGGGCTCTTGCTGGCTGGGGTGGCCCGGCGGGACGGACTGGTGTTGCGACCCAAATACTTCGACCAAGCCCGCGGCGCCCGCCTGCTGCGCGAGGCGTGGCCCCTCCTGCTCTCGGGCTTTGCGATCGTGCTCTATCTGCGGTTGGACGCCGTGATGCTCCGCTACATGGCGGGTGAAGCGGCGGTGGGCATTTACGCCGCCGCGGTGCGTTTTACAGAGATTTGGTATTTCGTGCCCATGGTCTTGGCGACGAGTCTGCTGCCTTCATTATTGCGGGCCAAAGAGCGAGGGGCTCGTGACTATGCGGAGCGTCTGCAGCTCAGTTACGATCTGAATGCAGGCATCGCGTTTCTGATCGCGCTGCCACTGTCCATCCTGGCGCCTTGGGTGATCGGGGTGGCTTATGGCGCCGGCTATGCGTCGGCGGCCCCCGTGCTCACCTTGCACGTCTGGTCGGTGGTGTTTGTCTTCCTGGGCGTGGCGCGCGGACAGTTTTTAGTGAACGAGGGTTACACC
>JBDKHE010000025.1:0-2825 GCA_039797805.1 Verrucomicrobiota bacterium | reverse complement strand
TGCGGTCGACAAATTGGAAGGTGTCCGGGAAACGGGCGGCCAGCTCGGCCGCGCGGGGCGCGGCGGCCGGATCGCGGTCGAGGGCGGTCACCTTGGCGCCGGTCTTGAGGATCGCCGTGGTGTGCCCTCCCCCGCCGAACGTGCAGTCGAGGACATGCTGCCCCTCGCGCGGGGCGAGGTACTCAAGCACCTCGTGCAGCATGACAGGAAGGTGCCCGGGGGTCATGGTGCGCAGTGAAAACTCAATGACGGTCGCGGACATGGGTTTTCTTCCAGGGCAAAAGGATCGAGATCGGTTCCCGCAGGAGCGAACGCCGGTTGGCGCAGAACACCGTCGAAAGCTTCGGGAGCGGCTGGGGCCGGATAAGGGTGATCACGTTCTTCATGTGAGTTAGAGTCCGATACGGCGCATCATGTCGCCGAAGTTCTCACCGGCGGTGCTGCGCTGCATCTCGGCCCAACGGGCCGGACTGAGGATGTTGAAAGTGTCGCCCATGCCGCTGAGGACCGCGTCCTTGGTGATGCCGGCATGGCGCAGGAGATCGGCGCTCGCCCCGAAACGACCCTGCTTGTCGAAAGTGAACGAGAGCGCCTCGGAGAAAATCTTGGCCTTCACAGCCTGGGCATCGCGGTCGGAGATCTTCATTTCCGAGATCTGCGCGAGGAGCTTTTGCACCCGGGCCGGCGGGAGCACGGCGATATAACCATCGGGATGCGGCATCGCCAGAAACTGCTCGGTCTCGGAATGAACCCAGCGCCATACCGACGGAATCGTGAGACGATTCTTGTCGTCGAGCGTGTGTTCAAAACGCCCTGAATAAATGGTTGTGCCGGTTGACGCCATGGGTGGATGTTCCGGGCCCCTACTCCCCAGAACGCCCCATTTCTCACCATTTTCACCCCCTCAAGCAAGTAAAAAGTACCCCGAAATCGTCAAAACTTGTTCACAATTTGAGCACTTGCGGAGGTTTTCGGAAAGATCTCCACCAGCCGGGCCAATTGGAAACGGGCGTCGCCAAGGACGCCGGTACGATCGGACCAAATCGCGGGGATGCCCGCGTTTGGGCTCCTGGCTTGGCTTCGGTTACGCGCTGCCGGAGCCAACAGGCCCTGACTAAACCGAAGATCACGAGCCTTTGCTCGCGCACCCCACCCCCGCTTCGGCGCGGACGGCTTGGACTAGGATTGTCCGGAGCCTTTCACCTTCTCGATGAATTTGTTCAGATTCGCGGCCAGATGCTGGAGATAATCGCCCTGGCGCAGTCGGACCGGACTCAGGTCTCCCTGCAGCAGCTTCTCCTCGATGTGACGGTTGATGGCAAATTCGGCACCTGTGAACCGGAAGAAATACCTGAACAGGATCACCGAGGCCACGATCGCCACGACGACCACCATCACGACAAGAATGATGAGCATGTCATGATGCATCACGCCGAGCGTGTTCCTGGTTTGCTCCGTCAACGTGTTGGCCTCACCCACCACGGCAAGGACCTGCGACAAAAAGTGCAGGCACACCCAGGCGGAGAGCGCTGACGAAAGCACCACCAGACCGATGATCGCCGCGCCGATATAGAAATGGGCCTGCGGGCGAACCATGATTGCGGCTGAACCGGAACGTGATTTCTTGCTCATAGTGTTTTCCCGATGACCGTGCGATCATGAGGGAATCAAGGAAGTACCTGAATCCATCGCGCCGTCAACATCCCCGTCCCGGCGCGCCAGAGCGTTGAGATCCAATTCCCGCTGCACTCAATTGGTGGTGCGGAGACCGCGGTCCTAAAACGACGGCAATTCTCAAATTCAAAAGCAAAGAGACGCCACAGTTTACCAACGTCCACCTTGGCCCTCGATGGACAAACCGTCAGGACCCCAAGGGACCCGTGGTCTGTTGGCGATAAGTCGCGCGCAGGTCACTGCCCTCGGTGGTATACACCACTCCGTCGAGAAATGTCAGCCAGCCGGCGGCTTCGTGCCGGACCTGCAGCAGGAGTTCGCGCAGCACGATGATATTCCAGTCATGCGACACATGCAGATCGAGCCGGCGACCGCCGGCGTTGGGGTCCCGCAGACGCTCCGCCACAAAGTCAGTCTGCCGCATCACCAGTTCCCGGGCCGGCCGGATCACCGTGGTCGGAATTTTCTCCTCCACCCAGAGCCGCACGAAGCGGTCGCCGTGGAGGCCGGTCAGCCGCCCCGCCTCGGCCAGGTCGAGGATGTAGTCGATCCCGATCTCCTCGCGGGCGCCAACCAGCTCGACCGCCAGCCCTGCGCGGACGGCGCCTTGCGCGATGCATTCGGCGGTCTGCCCGCAACGCTTGACCGGACTGTGATACAAGCGCACCCGGTCAAAACCACTCAGACGCGCGCCGAATGCCGTGGCGGCCTTCGCTCCGTCCGCGGTGATTTCCGCCAAGGCGGGTTCTGCCGGATTGGCGATCGGATGCCGTGCGGCGTGTCGCATGACCGCGGCCACTGCCGGGCTGGCGGCCTGTCCCGCGATGGTTTCGAGCAATTCATTTCCCTGCATGCGCCCTTGATGCCGCAGTTGGCCAAAAGGGGTCAAGCCAGACGGCCCGGGGGTGAAAACGGGCGTCGTCAAGCGACGCCCCTGCTATGAGGCCGATAAGGTCGAGCAAAAAAAAAGCTCCGCCTGGCGCTGAGTTCAGCGCAGAGGGCTTCCGTGGCTGGAAAGGGAAGACTGAGGGAGCGACGAGGACGTTCTCCGCCGTGACACGCGAGCGGCAAACCCACGGTCCAACCTGCTATCCAAGCGCTGGGCGCGCGTAGCGCCCGGCTGTAAGATGACTTATGCGGAAGAGTGGCGG
>JBDKHE010000024.1:0-7603 GCA_039797805.1 Verrucomicrobiota bacterium | reverse complement strand
GCCGACCGCCGAGCTCTCCGTCCCGACGACCACGGTGCCGCGTCCGGCAATGATCAAAAACACCTCCTCACCCACCTGGTTGTAGCTCGTGCCTGTGCCATGTCCGGGCGCCAACGCGAAGCGGGCCACACTGTAGTCGCTGGTCTTCGCCTTGGCGACCCGCCCGATCAATTCGCGCAGGTCGACACCGGGCGCGACGCTGATTCGTTCCACCGACTCCGGGTCAAAAACCGTCGGCGGGGCGTCGGCGGGCGCCACCGTCACCGGCTTTTCCGCCGGCCGACTGGCGAGCTCCGGCCGCGTCAATTCGGCGATGAGCGCCGCCTGCGCCGGGTACCGCTCCTGCAATTCGTCACGGTAGCCGGGTTCGAAATCATCGTAGTCGAAACCGGGCGCCATCGTGGTGCCAAAGAATCCATAGGCCGCCGGACCCGCTTTGGCCGGACGCGCTCCCATCCACACTCCCGCTGGCACCGTGTATTGCGGTTGTTGTCCCGCGAGCAGATCGGAGCCGAGCACAACGACTTCGCTGCGGCCATCGGGATGCAGCAAGAGCAGGTCGATCGGATCACCGGCGTAGAAATGCCAGATCTCATCGGTCTTGAGCTTGTGCATGGCCGAGAAGTCCTCGCGCGTGACCAAGGCGTAGATCGCGCCGCCGGCCACGCGAGACGAGCCATAGCGCGCCGGCAGGGCGCTGGCGGTGATCCGATCGGCGCTCGTGTAGGTGAGCTTGAACCAACAGCCCTCGACAGGGATTTTCTCCATGCCGAGCCGCGTGATGATTTGTTGGGCCGGTCCGACGGGACCCGCGGCAGGTGCGGCAGTGAGGGACATAAGCGTGAAGGGAACGAGACAGAGGACGAGACGGAGCATAGGCATAGGAGTGGGCAATCGACCGGCCGGCAAGCCATAGCACCCCCTGTGCCGGCCCGGGCCACTTGCAAAGCTTCATTGTACCCGCATGTTCAGTGGATCCCCATGTCCACCCAACGCATCATCGTCACCGGCGGCAGCGGCAAGGCCGGCCACTGGATCGTCAAACACCTCGTCGAGTCCGGCTACGACGTCATCAACGTCGACAACCGCCGTCCCGCCGTCGCCCTGTGCCGCACGATCATCGCCGACCTGACCCAGCTCGGCCAGGTCGTGTCCGCCTTCTCCCCCCACGCCACCGGCAACCGCGCGCCCTATGCCGGCGTCATTCACATGGCCGCCATCCCGCGCGCGCACGAGCACCCCAACGACGAGATCTTCCGCCTCAACAGCCAGTCCACCTACAACGTTCTCGAAGCCTGCGGCCTGCTCGGCATCAAGAAGGCCGTCATCGCCTCCAGCGAATCCTCCTACGGCATCTGTTTTGCCGACAAATTCTTCGAGCCCCGCTACCTGCCCATCGACGAGGCTCATCCGCAGCTGCCGGAGGACACCTATGGCCTGACCAAGGTCGTCAACGAGGTCACCGCCGCGATGTTCCATCGCCGGGACGGCACCCAGATCCTTTCCTTCCGCATCGGCAACGTGGTCTGTCCCGAGGACTACGCCGGCTTGAAGACGCGGCTCGATCATCCCGAGGATCGCCAGCGCATCCTCTGGTCCTACATCGACTCCCGCGACCTCGGCAGCGCCTGCCGCCTCGCCATCGAGCAGGACGGCTTGGGTTGCGAACCGGTCATCGTCGCCGCGGACGACACCTCGTCCAATTTACCCACGGCCGAGCTCATCAAGCGCTATTTACCCGGAGTGAAAACGCTGAAGCACCCCCTGCCCGGGCGACAATCCCTCATCAGCAACGCCCGCCTGAAGTCGCTGCTCGGTTGGAAGCAACAGCACTTTTATCCGTTCGATTGAGTCGGACCCGAAAGGGTCCGTGACTCTCTGGCCGGGCGCAGGTTCCGCCCCATCGGCGACCCTTCCATGGGATCTGCGGGCTTTCTGGACTGTTTTGTGCGGTTTTTCGTCCGGCGGGTGCTATAGGTCAAACCACCATGATGGACGACGCCTCCCTGCTCCGCCGTTATGTTGAAGATCGCTCCGAAGGCGACTTCGCCGAACTGGTGCGCCGCCACCTCAACCTCGTTTATTCGGCGGCGCTCCGGCAGGTCAACGGCGATACGCATCTCGCGCAGGACGTCACCCAGCTGGTCTTCACCGATCTCGCCCGGAAGGCGCCGCAACTCACCGGCCATCGGGCGCTGACCGGCTGGCTCTTCACCAGCACCCGCTACGCCGCCGCCAAACTCGTGCGTGGCGAACAACGCCGGCGCACCCGCGAACAGGAGGCCCGACTCATGCAAGAATCCGATCCCACCGCCCCGCTTGATTGGGAGCGGGTGCGCCCGGTGCTCGACGAAGCGCTGGCCGAACTCAACGAAGGCGACCGCGAAGCGATCCTCCTGCGCTTCATGGAAGGCCAAGATTTTGCCTCGGTCGGAGCCCGGCTCGACCTCACCGACAACGCCGCGCGGATGCGCGTCGACCGTGCCGTGGACAAACTGCGCGGCCTGCTGGAACGTCGCGGCGTGCGCTCCTCCGCGACCGCCCTCGCCCTCGTGCTGGCCAATCAGGCGGTCGTCGCGGCTCCGGCCGGTCTGGCCGCGACCGTCACGGGCACGGCGCTCGCCGGTGCCGGCACCGCCGCCACCCTCACCTTCATGAGCCTGACCAAACTACAACTCGCCCTCGCCAGCGCGGTCGTCGTGACCGGCGCCGGCGTCTTTGCCTTGCAGGAGCAGTCCAACCAAGCCCTCCGGGAGGAACTGGCCGCGGCCCATCAGCAGAATCTCGGAATCGCCCGTCTGCGCCAGTCCAACCTGGAACTTGAACAGTCGGCCGCCCGCTTCGCCGATCTCCAGATCAGCGACGAGGAACTGGTCCGCCTGCGGGACGAAGCCGTCGCGTTGCAACGGAAGTTGCAGGCGGCGGCGCAACCGGTGGCCCGGCCTCCGGCCAAGCCCCGCGCTCTGCCCTCCCCCGCCTCCTCCCTGCCCATGGGGGAACTTGATCATCCGCCCACCTCGACCGTGCGCAAGGCCCCGGCCTATCCCGCGGCACTGAGGGCCGCCGGCATCCAGGGGAGCGTGGTCGTTTCCTTCGTGATCGACACCGAAGGCAAAGTGCAGGACGCCCGCGCCGTGCAATCCACTCACCATGACTTTGAGGAGGCGGCGATCGCCGCCATCAAGGAGTGGCAGTTTGAACCCGGTCGCAAAGGCGGCCGGGCCGTCAACACCCGGGTCAGCCAGCAACTGCGCTTCGAACCCAAGGGCGGCGCCCTGGCCGCCGACTGGTTCTGACGCCATGCCCGCCCGTCGCCGATTCATTGCTTTGCTTGGTGCGCTGGTTGTCGTGCTGGCCACCGTCCTCGGCTGGCAGCACCACGCGGCCGGGAAATTGCGCGCCTCGCTGGCCTGGGAGCAGGCGCAGGCCCAGGAACGGACGCGCCTGCTGGCGGAGCAGCAGCTGTTGATCGCCCACCAGGCGACCGAGGCGGAAATCGCCGACGTGCTCGCCGAGCGCGCGGTGGTGGCGCAATTGCGCGCGCAACTCGCCACGATGGAACGGCGCGTGCAGGAAGCCGCCGCCGCCAGACCCGACCCCGCAGCCGCGCCGCCGGTCACACGGCCCGCGCTGACCGGTCATGTGTTGGCCTGCCAGCTCTGGCAAAACGCCGGACAAGCGACGCCGGCGGCCGCTCTTGAAACGGTCCTCTGGGCATCGGCTGTCGGTGACATCGACGCCTTGGTCAAGGTGCTCGCCTTCGAACCTGAGGCCCGGGCCCAGGCCGAGGCCCTGTTCGCGCAACTACCCGATGCGGTGCGGAAGGAATTCGTTTCGCCCGAACGGCTGATCGCCTGTCTGACCGCCAAAGACGTGCCGCTCGGCAGTGCCTCCATTCTCAATCAATATCCCACTGCGACCGAAACCAAGGTGGCCGCGCAGATCTTTGATGCCGGAGGAAAGCAAAAGGTTGCGCTCTTTTCTCTGCGGCCCGAAGGGAACGACTGGCGGTTGGTCGTACCGGGAAATGCGATCAAACGATACCGGGCCTGGTTGTTGCCCGGCTCCGTGAAGACGTTGCCCCTGCCCTGATCGATCTCGGCGCGAAACATTCCCGCCTCAGCGAGCACCGTGCGGTGAATACTCCGGGCTAATCCCCTCGATGGCCTGGCTAATATGGTCTCAAGTCCCGCTCTTCCGGAGACGATACCCATGGATAACCCGAGTCGTTTCTACCGCATTCTGCGGCCCGTGCGGCTGGGGCACCCGTCTGCATGGCCCGCATTTTACTAGTCGATCCCAGCGAGATGGCGAGACGAGCCATGCATGGCATTCTCGCCCGGGGGAACCATCGGCTCGCGACCGTGGACAACCCGATGCAGGCGTGGGACTTCCTGCACCGCAATCCCGGCGTGGACCTGATATTCACAGAACTGAAGTTCAGCAACGGCGGCGGCCTGCCTTTCATTGAAAAGCTCAAGCAAGACCCCTTGCTCAAGCTGGTCCCGGTGGTCGTCTATACCGAACACGGCAGCCGCGAGGCCGTGAAACAGGCGATCGGGCTGCGCGTGCAAAACTTTCTCGTAAAACCCTACCACGACGACGACATCTTCGCGGAGATCGACAAATCCGACTCCGATCCCTGGAGGAACAAGCATTTCGAGGAGGAGAAATCGTTCTGCAAACTCATGGGCTATACCCCGGCGGAAGCCCGTCAGTTGCTGGTCGATCTGGTGCGGGCCGTGGCTGAAAACCGCGAGGCCTTCAGAAAATGCGCCACGGCGGTCGAGCCCAGCAACCTGCCACCGATCACGGACCCGTTGATCGAGAAGGCCGAGGCGGCAGGCGCGTGGTGCCTCGTGGAATGCCTCCAACTGATGACCGCCCACGCCCAGGAAGAGCACTGGCCCAAGGGTCCGGCCGATCTGGAGATGCTCGACTTTTGCCATTTGCTGATCGCCTGCCGGGTGGATCCGTCCCGCGACCAGGCACCGGATTTCGGCGCGCTGGTTGTCGAGGCCAGCGCCAAGAACGAGGCGGCGATCCATCTCGATTGGTCCACGGCCGCCGCCGAGGGCCGGTGCCCGCTGCTCAACCTGGAATTCCTGTGTCGGCAGATCGACGGCCTCAAGGGCTGCCCGGTGATCGACTCCGCCGCCGCCGCCTTCCAGATGGTCGCCAACGGCCACCGCTCGTGCATCAATCCGCTCATGGACGTGGTGGCCCGCGACCCCGGCCTATCCGCCCAGATGTTGATCGCCGCCAATGCCGTCCACCCGCCCAAGGCGGACGACTTCGACCACATCGAAGACGCCCGGCTCGCGGTGGGCCTGCTCGGCGAGGTGCGTCTGCAGCAACAGGCCCGCACCCTCGTCATCACCCGCGAGCGCGTCATGAACCTGCCTCCGGGGTTCAATTGGACGAATTTCTGGACGTACCAGCGCGGCGTCGCCCGCATCGCGCAGACGATCTGCCGCGACCTGGAATTCAACAGCCTCGAACCCGCCGCCCGCACCGCCGGTCAGCTGCACGACATCGGCAAACTCATTCTCGCCCACCTGCATCCCGTGGGCTTCCGCGTCATCCTCGAGCACGCCCGGAGCCACCGCCAGACGCTGGCCGAGGCGGAAAAGCTCTTTCTCGGCTGCACCACGATGCAGCTGGCCGCGTATTTTGCCGACCGGTTCGGCCTGTCGCGCCGCTTTGCCAACGTCATGCGCTGGATCGACGATCCGGCCGCCGCCACCGCCGACACCAAGCTGGTCGCCATCATCTCCCTCGCCCGCGACCTCTGCCGGCACAATCAAGTCGGCACCTCCGGAGACCCGGTACTCGCCAACCTGGTGCCGATCGAGGAGACGGCCGAATGGGCCATCCTGAAGGACAGTGTCTACCCGAGCTTCAATCTGCACAAGTTCGAGGTCCAGATTCACGCCCAATGCGGACGCCTCCGCACCGAGCTCAGTGGCCACCAGGCCGGCACGATACGCGAAATGGTCGGCAGCGCGGCGAATTAGCCGAACTATCGGTGCGATAGTCGTCCACGGAGGTTGCTAACGCGGACAACCGACCGCAGGTTGCCCCATGAACATCAAACTCCCGCACATGCCCTACAAGTTCGATTCGCCTGAGGGCCGGATGGAAATCACTGTGCGACGAGCCACGACTGCCGGCGTGGCGGATGACCGTCAGGCTTTTGCCGCAGCCGCCACCTTTCTGCAGCCAGGACCCCTTGCCCTCAAACGCATTCCGCTTTCGGCCAGCGCCCCCACCTACAGCGGCGTGATGCAGACACTGATTGACGGTTTCAAGATCTCTCCCGGTGGACACGACCAAGGTAGCGTTGAGTTCCGTGTCCTGACCGCGCTGACGACCGCCACCGGCGTGGTGATTCTGGACGAGTGATCATTGCGGGTTGATTCGCGCACTGCGGGCGGTTTTGGGACGAAGCCCTCCGCACGGTCGTCTAGTCCTGGAGGGTCGGTCTCCCGACCGACCGTGTCTGCCTCGCAGGCGGGACAGTCCGGCCACCCACCTAATAAAGCTCTGGTTCGGGCGTATCCTTGGCATGCGCTTTATTTCATCTCTCCGTCTTGCCGCCCTGCTGGGTGTCGTCGCTCTCGCCTGCTCGCCCATGTCCGCCCACCTGCGTCCGCACCCCGAACGACCCCGCATGGAAGTCGTTTTCGTGCTGGATACCACCGGCTCCATGAGCGGCATGATCGCCGGGGCCAAACAGAAAATCTGGGCCATCGCCAACAAGCTGAAGTCCGCCGACCCGACGCCGGAGATCAGCTTCGGCCTCGTCGCTTATCGCGATCGGGGTGACGCGTACGTCACCCAGGTCCACGGGCTCAGCACCAATCTCGACGAGGTTTACACCCAGCTGCACGCCTTTCAGGCCTTGGGCGGCGGGGACGAACCTGAGTCCGTCAACGAGGCGTTGCATCAGGCCGTCCGCGACATGCAGTGGAGCGCCGATCCCGCGGTGTTGCGCGTCATCTTTTTGGTCGGCGATGCCCGGCCGCACATGGATTATCAGGATGACGTCAAGTACCGGACCAGCTGCCGGCTCGCGAACCAGAAGGGAATCCTGATCAACACCCTCCAATGCGGCCGCTTGAACGGCACCGAGGAGGTCTGGCGCGAGATCGCCAGTCTCACCAACGGCACCTACGCAGCCATTTTGCAGAGCGGCGGCACCATCAAGATCGAGACGCCCTACGACGAAGACATCATCCAGCTCAATCTGCGCCTGAACCGCACCATCATTCTCTACGGTTCCAAGGCCGAGCAGGAAAACGCCGCCAGGAACACGTCGGTCCTCGCCAGCCTCTCCCCCGAGGCCGCCGCCGACCGCTCGTCATATCTGGGCAAGGCCGACTACGGCGCCGTCGTCTCCGGTGGCGGCGATCTCGTCGTCGACGTCATGAACGGCCGGCAGCAGCTCGACTCGCTCGACATCGGCAAGCTCGACGAAAAGCTGCAGGCCATGGCCCCGGCGGCCCGGAACGAGCTGATCGCAAAAAAGGTGGAGGAACGCCGCGCCCTGCAGGCCGAGCTCGCCGCCCTCGTGGCCAAGCGCGATGCCGTCGCCGCCGAA
>JBDKHE010000023.1:0-3534 GCA_039797805.1 Verrucomicrobiota bacterium | reverse complement strand
CGGCTGATTCTCATCGGCATCGCCGGTGGGGGTCCGAATCCGGCCTTGTGCCGCCGAAGCGCCGGCGCAAACTGCCGGGGATCGCCTTGAGACTTCCCAACCTCCTCGCCACGAAGAACGGCCGGCTGTTTGCGTTCTTTTCCCTCTACCTGACCGAAGGCATCCCGCTCGGCTTCACGGCCACCGCGATCGCCACCCAGATGCGTCGCCAGGGACTCGGCCCGACCGAGATCGGCGCGTTCGTCGGATCCCTTTATTTGCCATGGGCCTTCAAATGGGTGATGGGGCCCTTTGTCGACGTGCTGTCTTCGGACCGATTCGGCCGGCGCCGCGTGTGGATCGTCGCCATGCAGGTAATGATGGTGCTGTCCCTGATGGCCGCCCTCCCGGTCAACTTCACCACCGAGGTGAAATTGTTCACCTTCATCATCCTCCTGCATAATTGCTTCGGCGCGACACAGGACGTCGCGATCGATGCGCTGGCCTGTAACGTGCTAACCGAAAAGGAACGGGGCCTCGCCAACGGCCTGATGTTTGGCGGTGCCTACTTGGGACAGACGATCGGCGGAGCCGGCGTGCTCTTCCTCATCCCCTACACCGGGCTGCCGGCGACCTTCGTTTTCGTGAGTGCGGTGGTGCTTGCCGTGACGGTCTTCGTGGCGCTGCCGCTGCGCGAGGCCAAGGGACCACCCAAGCCACCGATCCAAGGCTCGGCCGTCACCGCCGCTGGCCGGGAAATCCTGCGGTTCGGCCGCGATGCGTTCCAGGCATTCATCGGATCCCGGGCGGCCTGGGTCGGCGTGATTTTCGCGCTCCTCCCTCCCGGGGCCTATGCGCTGAGTCTGGCCCTCCAATCCAATCTCGCCGTGGAACTCGGCCTGCCGGATCAGAAAATCGCCCAGCTCAACGTTGTCACCACGGTGCTGTCGGCTTTTGGCTGTGTGGCCGGCGGCTGGCTCTCGGACAAATTTGGCCGCCGCCGGATGCTGACCCTGTACATCAGCTGCACGGTGATCCCGGGTCTGTGCCTGGCGTGGTACATGTCACGACACGGCTGGATTATGCCGGTGGATGTGAAGCTACCCAATCGCCCGGTTCCGCCTGGGGTTTTGGTCACCTGTTTCTGGACGGCCTGCATGACCTACGCGGTTTTCAACGGCCTGATGTACGGCACGCGCACGGCGCTCTTCATGGACATCACGACCCCGGCGGTGGCCGCGACGCAATTCACCGCCTACATGGCGATGTCGAACTTGGTGACAGCATACTCGGCGACCTGGCAGGGCGTTGCCATCGAACGATGGGGTTACCCCACGACGTTGGTCATGGACTCGTGTGCCGGGCTGATCTGTCTGGCCTGTTTGCCCTACATGGTGGCGAAGAAGCAGCCTGCACAGGCGGGAGGTCTGGCCAAAGCCTCCACCGGGATCACCGGTTGAGGCCACCTTGGCCCTAAGTAGGCGGTTCAGGTCTGCGGCCGCCCTCTATCATGAAGGGAGGTCTCGCCGTCCGCGAGGACCACCCCTGCCGACGCCAACTCTCGGCGGATCACCGGCAAAAGCCAGGCCCCCAGTTCTTCCAGACGGAAACGCAGTCCGTCCTCGGGAATTCCCTCCCCGAGAAACCCCAGAATATCCGCCAGCTCACCGAGCTGCTCGTCGACAAAATATTCCTCGATCACCGACTGGCTGCCCTCGAGAGCGACCAGCCGGGGCCAGGGTTGTCCGGCGATCGGATCGCAGGGTCGGAGTTAGACCAGTCCCTGCAGGCGCGCATTTGCGATCCGCTCAGCGTGCGCACAAAGGTGGTGGTAGGCATAGGCCATATTGGCCAGACGCGCCTGCTGCAGCAGGACTTCGCGTTGCCGGATCAATTGGTGGAAGTTCATGGCGTTTTTCTCCTGGTTTGAGGGTTGTGGTGACCACGAAGCCGGAATGGTTTCCAGCGACGCGGGGCGGCCCGACCGGCCGTGATGCCGGGATAAAGACGAACCGTTGCCAGTAGTTGGCGCTGTCCCTGACGTTGCCTGACCTGCTATCTCGTAGAAGTGTCGCTAACGCGGACCCTGTCGCTTACTCGAAGCCTGACTCAAATCACGATCCTGAACATGCATCTGACGATCTGCACCGGAATCCCCAAACCCATCGCCACTTTTCCATTCCCAGCAAGGAAATTTCTGCTCGATCACCGAATATTTTGACGCGCACAACCAGCGCATCCCCGGTGCCAAGGGCGGAAGCGAAACAGTCAGACGGAGCTCATTCGTCGTGCGGCGCGAGCCAGAGGGCGGTCGCGAGTGCGGCGAACATCAGCGTGGGGGCGATGATCCATGCCGAATTGAACGGCACCTGCCAATGGCGTATGGCCCAGTCGACCAGCACGCATTTGCTCAGGATCAGGAGCCACGCGACCCCGAGAAACCAGCGCATCCGCGCCGGAAACCGGGAAGCCCCTCCATGGAACGGAGGATTCATGCCACCACTATACGTCAGGTTACGAGCAGCACTGCGCATCGATTGGCATTTCTCCCATCGAATCGCCTACTAGCCTCAAGTCAGACAGCAGTTGAGCTGGATCACCTGACGTCGTACCGGTGCTTAAAGGCCTCGCGGACCACCCCGCAAATAGCAACTGGCGCCCTCACGACCGCGGTTTTGGAACCTGTGGTGAACCCGGTTCATCAAGCAGGCGTATTCCAGTCCAACGACAGCTGCCTGCGCGACCGTTTGTTTGGTACCGTGCCTCCGCCTCCAGGACCGTCTCATTGCCATTTCCGCCCTAGGGTATTTTGACCCTACTCTAGCGACGCAATTCTTGTCAAAACGCCGTCTTCCACAGGAATTGAATTTATTATTAAAAACTCAAAACTATCCAGATAAGGATTTTGCATATATCAAAATCATACTGGCACCTAAATAGCTATGATGAACAGTAACTATTTCTCCATGAAAATCCGCTCACTCCTACGCACCTACTCCCTTGCTTGGGGCATTGCCACGATCCTGATCGCAACCTCGACGGCTAGCGCCACCAGCTTCAATTTCACCGACATCACGGGAGTGAGCGCCGCAAACAACGCGGCCGACCAGATTCACGTCGATGTCATCAACGGCACCGCGGGTACCGTGCGCTTCAATTTCACTTTTGACGCTGGCGACGCCGGCATCATCACCGCGATCGGTTTTGGCGGGAGCAACTCAGGATTCCTTACCGGATCCCCGACACTTTTCAACGGCGCTGGGGTTTCCTTCATTGCGGGCAGTCCTCCTGCTCTCGGTGCCGGTGGCTTCGCGCAAATCTACGGTGTTGAGCGGACAAGTGCAGGTGGAGTTTCCAACGGCATGAGCAATGGTGAGACCTTGGGAGTCCAATACTCGCTCTACTCTGGGAAGGTCCTGGCTGACATTATCGATTCCATTAACAACGGAACATTCAAAATCGGTCTGCACATTCAATCCCTCGATAACGGCGGCAGCCAAAAAGCGGTCCTTACGGGCAATCCTCCTCCGCAAGTTCCCGACGCCGGCATGACGG
>JBDKHE010000022.1:0-4115 GCA_039797805.1 Verrucomicrobiota bacterium | reverse complement strand
TGGAGCGCATCGAACCGCTGCTACGGGCCCTTGCTGCCGTGCCGGCGGACATTCAGGCCCTGGCCGGCGGACAGGCGGGGCAGGTAAGGGTGGCCTTCACCGGATTGGCGATGGCGACGGTGCTGCCCGGCATATTGCGGGAGTTCAACCGGCGCTATCCCGGCATCCGGGTGGAGTTGAACGAGTCACCGACCTCGGCGCAGGTGGAGTCGCTCAAGTCGGGAGAAATTGCGTGCGGATTTTTCCACCCGGAGGCGACGCCCACGCCGGGGCTTTCGACCAAGCTGTTGTTGCAGGAGAAAAACGGGGTGCTGCTTCCGGCTGATCACGCCTTGGTGAGGTCCAAGAAACTGAGGTTGCGCGACCTGGCGGGAACACCGTTTGTGATGTTTCCCCGCGCGCATAACCCCGGATTCTATGACCGCGTGCTCGCCGCGTTTCAGCAGGCCGGGGTGACTCCGCGCATCGCGGACGAGGTCTGGCCCCGGGCGAATGCGATCGGGCTCGTACGCGCGGGGCTGGGGGCGACGTTCATGACCCCTTCCGAGGCGAAGCAGCTGCCGGAGGAGGTTGCCTTCCGCGTGCTCGAAGGATCGGCCCCGGAGAGCCGGCTGGTGCTCGGTTGGCGCAAAGACGTGCTCCCGGATCCCGCGCTGGGAGCTTTCCTCGTCGTGGCCGGGGCGGTCACGGCCTGAAAGTTGGCGAGCTTGAACGGTGGAAAATTCACATGCCAAAACCAAGAAGTGGGCGATCGGGTCGGCAGACTCGGTCATTATCTGGTCTTTGGGGTTTGGCCTTTGGGAATCTTAACCCTTAACCTTTCCCTCGATTGAGATCATCCCATCCTCCGATCGTTCTCCTCTACACCACGTTTCCCAAGACGTCGGAGACTTTTTTGCAGCGTGACGTCGCTGCACTGCAGGCCAAGGGCATGAACCTGAGGATCTATTCGCTCTGGGGCGGAGGCGGGGAATTTCAGGGGATCCCGGTGCGCGCCTTCAACAAATGGCGGCTGGTGCCGTTGATTCTGCTGGAGATTCCCTGGCAGTGTCTCCGTCGGCCGCGGTTGATCCGCGATCTGTTTGAAGGGGTCATTGCGCGGCCGGCGCCGTCGTGGCTGAATTTCTGGGAGAACATGCTGGGAGCCGGTTTCGCGGGCTGTTTCTACCGGGAGATGGAGCGTGATCCGCCTGCACTGGTGCATGGAGCCTGGGCCGGTGCGCCGGCCACGGCCGGCTGGGTGCTGTGGCGGATGTTCGGCTGGAACTACAGCTGCGGGGCGCACGCCTATGATATCTACGAGCACGGCGGTGATTGGTGGTTGCTGGAAAAGCTCCAGCACGCCCGCTTCATCCACGCGTCGACGGAGACGGGCCGGCGCGAACTGTTGGATCGTGGCGTGCCGGCAAACAAGATTCAGGTCATCCGGCGCGGACTGAATGCATTTCCCGATTTCAAGCCGCTGCGTCTGGGCCGTGAACCGCTGCGTCTCATTTGTGTGGCGCGACTGGTCGCCAAGAAGGGCCTGAACCGGCAGATGGCCATTTATGCCGCGCTGAAACAGGCCGGGCTTCCCTTTGAAGCGAGGATCGTGGGCGACGGGCCGTTGGAAGCGTCGTTGCGGCTGCAGGCGCAGACGCTGGGCGTGGGCGGCCAGGTGCATTTTCTCGGACGGTTGCCGCAGGAGAAGGTCTGGGAGCAACTCGCTTGGGCGGATGTCCTGCTCCACACCGGCGTGGTGGCCCCGAGTGGGGATCGCGACGGACTGCCCAATGTCATTCCTGAAGCCATGGCGGCCGGGGTGCTCGTGGTGACCTCGCCGGTCTCCGCGACCACCGAGGCCATCGAGCAGGAACGGACCGGGCTGGTCGCGGATGTGGACCTGCCGCTGGCCTGGCAGGTGGCGCTGCAGCGGCTCGCAACCGATGACGAGCTGGCCGAGCGCCTCCGGTCAGCGGCCCGGCGCTGGGTGGAGGAAAACTACAATGCCCACCGCAACACCGACCGGCTGGTGGCCTGTTTCCGGGAGGCGATGGAGGCTGGAGGGCCCGTGCGATGATCTACTACGACACCACCAAGATGGGCGCGGCAAAACACCGCTCGGGGTTGATCCGGCTTTCATCGCGAATCCGCGACGAACTGGGCTCGGCGGTCACAGAGGTCCGTTGGCACAAACGCCTTCGAGGTTGGTCTCTGCCTGGATCGGAAAACGGGCTGCGTCTGACGAGTGCGGACTGGCTGCTGACGGTCGAGCAGTTCAGCGAGGCGGAGCGGCCCGGCTTCCGGGAGTTCCTGGCTGCGCCACCTTGCCGGCTGGCGGCGATGTTTCATGACGCCATCCCCGTGCGCTGGCCGCACATCACCTGGCCGCAGAGCGTGCAGCGTCATCCCGAATACATGAAACTGCTGGCGGGCTTTGACCGGACGTGGGCGATTTCGGATGCGACCCGCCAGGACTTCAACCGCTTCTGGGCCTGGCAGGGCGTGAGCCCCAAGTCAGCGACGGCCGTGATCGAACTCGGCTCCGACTTTGACGGGAGTCAGCGGGTGGTCCGCGAACCGGTGATTCCAACCGGGTGCCCCGCACTGCTGTGTGTCGGTATCGTGGAGCCGCGCAAGAACCAGACCTTCCTGCTGGACGTCGCCCAGGCCTTGTGGGACGGCGGACTGGATTTCGAGCTGCATGTCGTGGGCCGGGTGAATCCGCATTTTGGCAAACCGATCGCCGCAAGGATGGCGGCGTTGCAGCGGAAGGAATCGCGCTTCCGCTTTCATGGCCAGGCGGGAGATCGCGAGCTGGGCCGGCTTTATGCAGACGCGCGGGCCGTGGTGTTTCCCACAATCGCCGAAGGCTGCGGGCTGCCCCTGTTGGAAGCCCTGTGGCGCGGCGTGCCGTGCGTGGCGAGCGATCTGCCGGTTCTGCAGGAGAACGCCGCGGCCGGCGGCTGCGTGCTGGCCAAGGTGAACGACCGGGCGGATTGGCAGCTCAAGCTGCGTCAGGTGCTGACGGATGCGACGGTATGCCGGCGTTTGCAGGCGGAGGCGATGTCCCGGCCGCTGCCCCGGTGGAGCGGAACCGCGCAAACGTTGCTGGCAGGACTGGGGCGTTGAAAAACCAAACGCCAAAGGTCCAAAACCGAATGCCGGCAAGGGCATTGCAAACTCAGCCGAAGATCGGCTTTGGCGTTTGGCTTTTGGAGATTGAGACTTCCCGCGCCGTTGCGCCGGTCACATCTGCTTCACCGCATACGCCATGGCCGCGGCGATCTTCTCAAAATCCTCGTCGCTGTGCAGGGCCGAGACGGCGGTGCGGATGAGGTCCTTGCCCGGCGGCACGGCCGGCGCGATGGACATCACGGTGAAGACGCCCTTCTCGAGGAGGGCGTTCCAGAAGCGGTAGACGAGTTCCTTTGAGCCGAGGACGATCGGTACCGCGGGTGTTTCGCTGCCCCAGATGTCGAGGCCGAGGCCCTTGAGCATCTCGCGGTAGCGCTTGGTGTTCTTCCACAGGCGTTCGAGGTGCTGGGGCTCGCTCTGCATGATGTCGAGGGAGGCGGACGCCGTGGCGGCCATCGCCGGGCTGATCGCCGCACTGAAGAGCGTCTGTTTGGAATTGGTGCGGAGGTAGTCGATCATGGCGCGCGAACCGGCCACGAATCCGCCCGTGCTGGCGAGTGACTTTGAAAGCGAACCGCAGATCAGGTCCACCTGGTCGTGCAGCTTGAAGTGATCCACGGTGCCGCGGCCCTGACGACCCAGCACACCAAAGCCATGGGCGTCATCCAACACCATGAAGCAGCCGTGTTCCTCGCCGATCTGGGCGATCTCCGCGAGGCGGCAGATATGGCCCTCCATCGAATAAACGCCCTCGACCACCAGCATCTTCGGCGTGCCGTGGGGGAGGGTTTTCAGGATCTGGCGGAGATCCTCGGGGTTGTTGTGACTGAAGCGCTCGACGGTCGCCATGGAGAGGCGGGTGGCGTCGACCAGGCAGGAGTGGATGTTCTTGTCGGCGAGGATCAGGTCGCCCTTCTGGGCGAATGACGCCACGGCGGAGCAGCAGGAAATATAGCCGGCGACACTGACATGGCAGGCTTCACGTCCCAGGAAGGCGG
>JBDKHE010000021.1:0-5024 GCA_039797805.1 Verrucomicrobiota bacterium | reverse complement strand
TGTTTTTCAGAAGGACCGCGAGGTCGTCGACGATCTTGTGACGGAACTTGGGCTGGTGCTGCTTGCCGAGGGACTCGTGCTTGTTGATGCGTTCGAAGACCTCGACGACGAGCATGGAGTGGGGGGCGGCGACGGCGCGGCCGGACTCGGTGACGATATCGGGGACCTTGACGCCCGAGGCACTGCAGATTTCGCGGATGTTGAAGACCACGTCGCGGGCGTACTCGCCCAGGGTGTAGTTCATCGACGATTCAAAGTTGGTGCGCGAACCGTCGTAGTCGATGCCCAGACCGCCGCCGACATCGAGGTAGCCCATCGGGAAGCCCATTTTGGCCAGCTGGCAGTAAAAGCGGGCGGCCTCGGTGACCGCGGCCTTGATCGTGATGATGTTGGGGACCTGCGAGCCGATATGGAAATGCACCAGGCGAAGGCACTGCTGCATCTTGGCGGCGCGGAGCTTCTCGACGGCGAAGAGGATCTCGGCGGTGTTGAGGCCGAATTTGGCGTTGTCGCCGGTGGACATGGCCCATTTGCCCTCGCCGCGGGTCTGGAGCTTCACCCGGAAGCCGATCATGGGCTTGACGCCGGTTTCCTTGGCGATCTCCAGGATGCTGTCCACCTCGGAGAGCTGTTCGATCACGATGATGATCTTTTTGCCCAGTTTGCGGCCGAGGAGGGCGAGCCGCATGTAGTCCTTGTCCTTGTAGCCGTTACAAATGATGAGGCGCTGGGCCCCCTCGTGCATGGCCAAGGCGATCATCAGCTCGGGCTTGGACCCGGCTTCCAGGCCGTAATTGAAGTCCTTGCCGGCCGAAATGACCTCATCGACGACCTCGCGCAGCTGGTTGACCTTGATCGGGAAGACCCCGCGGTACTCACCCTTGTAGTCCTCGTCCTTGATGGCTTTCTGGAAAACCTCGTTCAGCTGGGTAACCCGGTGCCGCAGGGTGTCCTGCATGCGGATGACCAGAGGGGCCTTGAGACCCATGCTGGTGGCTTCCTCGACCACGTCCATCAGGCGGACGGCGCGACCGTCGGAGAGGGGTTGCACCTGCACAAACCCTTCGGAATCCACGGAAAAATGGTTGGCGCCCCAGCGTTTGAAACCGTAGTGCTCTTCGGACTGTGCGGCGGACCAGTTGGATGAGGATTTGGTCTTCAATTTTACAGGAATGGCGCTGGGCTGGGGTTAGGCTTGCTTTTTAAAATCGGGCTAGGCTTAGTCGCCCTTTTCAAATTTTTCAAAACACCCGCAGACGCAATGACTAAGTTACACGTACTCCTCGCTCAAGCCACCGCCCCCGCGCCTTCCGGCGCTTCGGCCCTCATGCAACTCGCCCCGCTGGTCCTCATGTTCGCGGCGATGTATTTCCTGCTGATCGCCCCCCAGCGCAAGAAGCAGAAGGCGCACGAGAAGATGCTGACCGAGCTCCAGTCCGGTGACGAAGTGGTGACGGCCGGCGGCATTTACGGCGTCATCACCAGCGTGAAGGACGATCGTTTCGTCATCCGCATCGGTGACAACAACGCCAAGGTCGAGGTCGGCAAGAGCTTCGTCAGCGCCCTCGTCAAGAAGGCCTGAGTCCACCGTCGCCCGGCTCCCGCGGCCTGGGGCCGCGAGCTACCCCTTTAATCAACCAATACCCATGCTTCGTGCCAACCTCTGGAAACTGATCCTGTCCACAGTCATCGTGCTGTGGGCGGTGTTCAACCTCATGCCGCTGAAGGACCAACCCTTCGGCGATTTCGTCAAATCCTCGGCCTCGGCCAAGCCGGCCCAGTTCGCCACGCTGATGACCAAGGTGTCGGAGCGGGTGAAATCCGGCCAGGCTCCCAGCGTCTTTGTCGCGCTCAAGCAGATCGGTCGTGAGGAGAAGCTCGATCTCTCCGAGTTCTTTCCCCAGATCCGCCTCGAGGACAAACTCAAGAACGTCGAGAAGCGGAACAACATCCTCCTCGACGAACTCCTCCGCCAGTCGAAGGGCCGCCTGCAGCTCGGTCTCGACCTGAAGGGCGGCGTCGCCTTCACCCTGGAGGTCGACCCGGCGGCGACCGCCAGCGACAGCAAGGAAGCCACCAAGGAGAAGCTGACAAAGGCCATCGAGATCATCGGCAGCCGCGTCAACGGCCTCGGCGTCACCGAGCCCATCATCCGTCCGGTCGGCAACAATCGCATCGAGGTCCAGCTCGCCGGCGTGTCCACCAAGGACAACCCCGAGGTCGTCAACAGCCTCCGCAAGCCCGCCCGCCTCGATTTTCGCCTGGTTCATCCTTACGCCACCCCGCCGATGGAAGCGCCTCCGGGCTATGTCGCGATGACCCTCGATCAGGAAGGCCGCAACGGCGAGTCCTTCTCCGAGGAACTCTACGTCAAGCGCATCCCCGAGATGACCGGCGAGGCCGTGTCCGATTCCTATCCGATCATGGATGATTTCGGCCGCTTCAAGATCATCCTCCGCTTCACCAAGGAAGGCAGCCGCCAGTTCGCCCAGGTCACCAAGGCCGTCGCCGATGAAGGCCAGCGCACCGGCCGCCGTGGTCGCCTCGCCATCGTCCTGGACGACAAGCTTTACTCCGCCCCGGGCGTCGAGAAGGAGATCAGCAGCGATTCTGCCGAAATCTCCGGCCAGTTTTCCCAACGCGAGGCCATCGACCTCGCCAACGTGCTGAACAACCCGCTCGACCTGCCTTTGCAGATCAAGGAGCAGTATGAAGTCGGGCCTTCGCTCGCTTCCGACGCGATCAGCCATGGCGTCAAGGCCTCCATCCTCGGCACGGTCCTCGTCTGCGCCTTCATGGTGACCTACTACACCGTGGGCGGCCTCGTCTCGCTGGTCACCCTGGCGATCAATCTTCTGCTGATCCTCGGCACGATGGGCACCCTCGGGGCCACGCTCACGCTCCCCGGTCTCGCCGGTATCGTGCTGACCATCGGCATGGCGGTGGACGCCAACATCCTCATCTTCGAGCGCATGCGCGAGGAGCTGAAACTCGGCAAGAACCTCAAGACCGCGCATGCCGCCGGTTACGACAAGGCTTTCGTCACCATCTTTGACGCCCACATCACCCAGCTCCTGATCTGCGCCGTGATGATCGGCCTCGGCAGCGGCCCGATCAAGGGCTTCGGTGTGACCCTCGCGATCGGCGTGTTCTCCACGCTGTTCAGCGTGCTGGTCACCGGCCACCTGGTGCTCGATCTCCTGATCGACGGCGGCATCCTCAAGAAGATGCCCATGATGCAGCTCCTCGGCAAAGTGGAGATCGACTGGGTCAAGTACGGCAAGCCGGCCTTCATCCTTTCCTGGGCCGTGGTTGCGATCGGCATCGGTACCCTGATGTTCCGCGCGGACAAGGCCTTCGGCATCGACTTCACCGGGGGTGACCAGATCACGCTCCGGTACGCCCAGAAGGTGGACATTTCCCAGATCCGTTCGGCGGCGGCCGGCGTGGGTATCACCGACATCAATCCCTCCTACCAGAGCCAGCTCGGCGGCGGTGAGCCGCTCTTCAAGGTCGAGATGCCCTACGGCCAGACCGACAAGTTCGTGAAGGTGGTTCAGGAAAAATTCCCTGCCGCCAAGTTTGAGCTGGAAGGGCAGAGTGCCATCGGACCGACGATTGGCAAGGAGATCGCCGGCAACGCCGCCCTCTCGCTCGGCCTTTCCCTGCTGGCCATCTTGCTCTACATGGCCTTCCGCTTCGAGTTCGGCTTCGGCATGGGTGCGGTCGTGGCCACGGTGCACGACGTCCTGATGACCGTTGGCATGTTCGTGGTCTTCGGCGGCCAGTTCAACGCCCCGATGGTGGCCGCGATCCTCGCGATCATCGGTTACTCAGTGAACGACACCGTCGTCGTGTTCGACCGTATCCGTGAGGAGTTGAAGCTCAATCCCACCGACACGCTCCGCAACATCGTCAACATGTCGATCACGCGCGTGTTCTCCCGCTCCTTGATGACCAGCTTGACCACCTTCCTCGCCGCCCTGGCGCTGTTCCTGGTCGGCGGCGGCGTGTTGCGCGAACTGGCCTTCACCTTCCTCATCGGCATCATCACCGGCACGTTCTCGTCGATCTTCATCGCCGCCCAGGTCTTCTTCTGGTGGCACAAGGGCGACCGCAAGCACGTGGAGGCGCATCACGACATTGCGCCCAAGTACGAGTGGGCCGGCTCCTCCCGCGCATCTGAATAAGCAGGCGGCCGACGCCTCACATGCGCTGGAATTACACGCCGGTCCACGCCGCAAGCGTGGATGCCCTCGCGCGCAGCTTGGACACGACTCCGGTCGTGGCCGAGCTGCTGTTGCGGGCGGGGGTGCCCGAAGACCTGGCCGCCCGCTTCCTGCAACCGACCCTGGCCGGGTTGGGTGATCCTTTTCTGCTCACCAACCTGGAGCGCGCCGTGGAACGCCTGCAAAAGGCGATCAGCGGCGGCGAGAAGGTGGTGGTGCTGGGTGATTACGACGTGGACGGGGTGAGCAGCACGACCCTGCTCGTCGGCATTTTGAGGCGCCTGGGGCTGAACCCCAGCTATGTTGTGCCTCGCCGGGCAGAAGAGGGGTACGGTCTCACCATCTCAGCGATCGAGAGGGCCTTGGAGGCCGGTCGGCCGGACCTTTTTATCGCCCTGGACTGCGGGACCAATTCGGGTGCGGAAGTCGCCCTGTTGAAGTCACGCGGGGTGGAGGTGATCATCGTCGACCACCATCGCTCCACGGAGCCGCCGGCGACTGACGGCATCCTGATCAATCCCCATGTGCACCCGTTGCCGGATGATGACGGGTGGCGTTATCTTTGTACGGTCGGACTGGTCTTCAAGCTGGTGCACGGGCTGCTCAAGAAGCTGCGCGCCGAGAACCATCCCGTGGCGCTGGGCATCGTGCTGAAGGATTATCTGGATCTTGTTGCGATGGGAACGATCGCCGATCTCGTGCCCTTGCAGGGGGAGAACCGTATTTTTGCCCGGCATGGCCTCCGGGTGCTGGCGGAAACCCGTCGGCCCGGCTTGTTGGCCCTGATGCAGGTTT
>JBDKHE010000020.1:0-3199 GCA_039797805.1 Verrucomicrobiota bacterium | reverse complement strand
GCCAGACCGCATCCCAGCACGAGCACCAGCCCGATCACTGCGCCGTGAAATAGGAGCAGTCGCGGGTTGCGGTGGGTGCGGGTTTCGATGAGGCGGCTCATGCGGTGAAATCACAAAAGTCCAAAGCGCCCAAAAGCCAAACCATCAACAGACCCAAATTTCCGGTCGGGAAATTGGGTTCGGCGGTCACCCGGTTTGGCGTTTGGAGTCTAGGCATCCGGATTTTTCCAGTGCTATTTGTGCACCTGCCGACCGGTCTCGGGGTGAATCTCCGCCAGCTCCATGGCGCGGTCCTGCAAGGCAATGAACCAAGGCGTCAGGACGAGGATGGCCAGTTGGGAGAAGAAGAGGTCGCTGAATATCCGGAGCCATGTCTCGCCCGGACGCGGTCCCGCACCCACGAGGAGAAAGGAAAGGGCGATGAAGAGAAACAGGTTGGCGAACAGGGCGACCACCATGGAGATCACCGAGCCTTCGCGAGGGAAACGATGCCGCCCATAAAGCACGGTCACATGAATCAGGGAAAACAGGATCAGGCTCGTGCCGTAAGGCACCGGGGTGAGCGCATCCACCATCAGCCCGGTGAGCAGGGTGGAGACCAACCCGCTCTTGGGGTCCAGCCGCAAGGCGGCGTAGGTGACCAGCAGGCCGCCGAGATAGAGATGGATCGAGACGTGATCCAACCAGAGGAAGGAAAAGTCCCCGAGGGAGTTGTTGGCGAGACCGACGAGCCAGCAGAGAAGCAGGTTGGCCAGGGTGACAATGAGCCAGCGGGGATCGTAGCGGTGCATGGTGATTACACCTTCCGGACTTCCGGCCACCCCTCTTGATAGAGGGGAATACGGAAGCATGGTTTCGATTCCCCTCGATGAAGGGGGCCGGCTGCAGGCCGGGGTGGGTCGGCAGGATTCCGCAGTGCCCGCATCATCAATCCTCCGGGTTGAGCGGGATGAGCACGGTCACCTCGGTGAGGTCGCCCAGTCGCGGATCGAGCTGGACCTCGCCGTTCTTGAAAAGGCCATCGGCGCTGGGTTCGAGATGGGTGATTTCACCGAGGGTCAGGCCGGGCGGGAAAACGCCGCCCAGACCCGAAGTGACCAGGCGCTTGGTGGAGGTGGGGGTGGCGTAGACGTCCAGCGGCACGAAATCGACCGTGCCGCGCGGCGCGCCGAAGGAAGGGTTGAGACCGCCTTGGTAGCTGACCGGGCGGGTGTCTCCGGCCACGGCGCCGGCCAGGCGCAGGGTCGGGCTGGTGATCAGGTCGACGACGGAGGTGTAACGATGCACCTCGGTGACGCGACCGACCACGCCGCCGGCGAAGACCACGGGGGCGCCCTCGACGATGCCGTAGTTGGAGCCCTTGCGGATGATGATGCGTTGCCACCAGGCGGAGAAATCGCGCCGGGCCACGCGCGCCGGCTCAAACCGGAATTCCGGCATGGAGGGGATCTTCAGCAGGTTTTCCATGCGCAGGATCTCACCCTGCAGGTAGGCGTTCTGCTGGTTGGCGTATTCGTAGCGGGCGATCAGGCCGGCCACTTGTTTGCCGGCCTGCAGCAGCTCGTCCTTGGAGTGGGCGCGGTTGGACCAGAAACCCTGCAGGTCGCGGACAAAGGAGTCGGCGACCACCAGCGGAGCCTGAATCTCGAAGAAGCTGGCGCGGGTGAACACCTTCACCACCAACGGCAGGAAAATCCACGCGAGCAGAATGATGCCGAGCGTAAGAAAGGGACGGGCTTGGTCGAATCGGCGGGGAAGCACGGCGCGGGCGGCGGAAGGGCCGTCGGGTAAGGCCGGGCCCCGGTCAGAGGTCCGCGGCGATCCGGCGGTAGTCCTCGATGTTGTTGATGAAGACGCCGGTGCCGTTGGCGACGGCGGAGAGCGGATCGTCGGAAACGGTGACGGCCAGGCCGGTCTTCTCGGAGAGGAGCTTGTCGACTCCGCGGATGAGCGACCCACCGCCGGCCATCACGAAGCCGCGGTCGACGAGATCGGCGGAAAGCTCGGGCGGGCAGCGCTCGAGCGTGATGCGCACAGCCTCGACGATGGCGCCGATGGTGTCGCCCATGGCCTCGCGGATTTCCTGGGAAGTGATGTGGATGGTCTTGGGCAGACCGGCAACCGAGTCACGGCCCTTGACCTCCATCGCCAGCTCGGTGGCGAGCGGGTAGGCGGAACCGATGGTCATCTTGATCTCTTCCGCCGTGCGCTCACCGATGAGGAGGTTGTAGGCGCGCTTCATGTAGTTGATGATGGCGAGATCGATCTCGTCACCGGCCACGCGGATGGATTTGGAAAACACGATGCCGTTGAGCGAGATGATGGCGATCTCGGTGGTACCGCCGCCGATGTCGACGATCATGTTGGCGGCGGGTTCATCGACGGGCAGACCGACGCCGAGGGCGGCGGCAAAGGGCTCGGGGATGGTGTGGACCTCGCGCGCCCCCGCGTGGGTGGCGGACTCCATCACCGCGCGTTTCTCCACCTCGGTGATGCCGCTGGGGATGGCGATGCAGACGCTGGGCTGGGGAAAGGTTTTTCCACCGTTGGCCTTGCGGATGAAGTAGCGCAGCATGGCCTCGGTGATATCGAAGTCGGCGATGACGCCGTCCTTCATGGGACGGATGGCGGTGATGCTGCCGGGAGTGCGGCCCAACATGACCTTGGCCTCGTCACCGACGGCGCGAACGCGCCGCGAATTGGTATAGACCGCCACCACGCTGGGCTCACGGAGAACGATGCCCTTGTCTTTGACGTAGACGAGGGTGTTGGCGGTGCCCAAATCGATCCCGATGTCGTTGGAGAAAAGTCCCAGAAGTTGATTGAACATGTGGCGGTGGCGGGGTTTCCAAATCAAAGCGACCAGACGGAGAAATTGTCAAAAGCAAACTCGTTGGGGCAGCGACATTTCGGCGAGGAACGCTGGAGCGGGGCCGGAATGGGGAATCAGGCTGAAACGCGGCCTTGGCCTCGTTGGGATCGAGGGGCTCGGGATGGGACATTGGCCAGAAGAGCCCCTGTCAGGAATCGCTCGATGCGTCCGACCTTTGTGACCGCGACCGCTCCTACCATAAACGCGCGGAAGGCGTAGTTACCAAAGTCCACTGCCTGCTGACGGCCGTGAGTTTACTCTGCCGCCGGGGCGAAAGGGGCGTAGGTCTGCGTCGGCTGTTTTTCGTCAATCAATTCGTCCAAGGTC
>JBDKHE010000019.1:0-4369 GCA_039797805.1 Verrucomicrobiota bacterium | reverse complement strand
GTGGAACGCGAATGTGGTGCGGGTTCCGGTGCATCCGGAAGCCTGGCGGCGGCTGGGGGAGGAGGCTTACCTGAAGATGCTCGATGAGGCGGTGCAATGGTCCGGGGAACTCGGCATGTATGTCATCATCGACTGGCACACGATCGGCAACATGCTCACGGGGGTCTATCACCGCCCAGGATACATCACTTCCCGGGATGAGACCTTCCGTTTCTGGTACACCATCGCCGAACGCTACAAGAACGATCCGGTCGTGGCCCTTTATGAATTGTACAACGAGCCGACCAACCGCGATGGCAACATGGGGCCCATGCCCTGGGGGGATTACCGGAAGCTGATCGAGGACCTCACCTTCATGATCCAGTCGATCAATCCACGGGCGATCGTCCTCGTGGCCGGTTTCAACTGGGGATATGATCTCTCCCAGGTGCGCTATGACCCGGTGCGGGCGGGCAACGTCGCCTATGTCACGCACCCCTATCCGCAGAAACGGCGGGAGGATTGGGAAACCAACTGGCAGCGCGATTGGGGCCAGGTGGCTGAAAAGTACCCGGTCGTCGCCACCGAGTTCGGATTCATGTCGGCCGGAGAACGGGGCGCGCATGTCCCGGTGATCGGCGACGAGAGTTACGGCGAGGCCATCATCGCCTTCTTCGAGCAGCGAGGCATCTCGTGGACGCCCTGGGTCTTTGACGCCGAGTGGTCGCCCATGTTGATTGAAAACTGGAATTATGAACCGACCCGCCAGGGCAAGTTCTTCCGGGACAAACTGCGCGCCTTGAACAAATGAGCGGCGCGCCGGGTGCGCGCGTTGGGTCGTGCTTGGTGAAGGTTGCTAAAGTTTCTGAAGGGATGGCCGGAGCTGGGGTGTTATGCTCCTTGAGCATGACTATTCGCCTACTCTTGGTTTTCGCGGTTTCATTGGTTCTGCCGGTGCGCGCACCGGCGGCGGACGTTCCGCCGGCGACGGTAGCAGACAAGAAAACGGAGCCGACCAATCCTTGGGAGACCTTGAAGCCGGGTCAGACGGCTGATTCGGTGCGGGCATTGCTGGGGGACCCGGTTGAGGTGCGTCCGATGGCGTCACCGAAAGGCAAGGCCGAGGTCTGGGTCTACATCAGCGAAGTTTCGCGACGCGTGGACCGCATCGACGTATCCACGCCGGATGTCGTGATCAATGTGACCGAATCCGACGGCTCCGTCCGGCAAAGAATCACGCCGGGCCTGGTGCGATTTCAAGACGTGCATTACCTGACCGAGGACGTGTGCGAGCTGCTGCTGTTCGATGATCGGTACGTTGTCCATAAGGTGACGCGCCGGGAACGGAAACTTTAGCAAGCAGGGGCTAATGATTTTTTGGAATCGGGCATTTTCCCTTTTGGGTTGGCCTGAAAAAGGCTTCATTGGCTTCAGTTATGGAGCAAGCCACCAAGCCCCCTGTTCGCTTCCCATCCAAACCCATTTGCATCGGACTGACCTGTTGGCGTTGGCAGCGAACCAAGTCCCGGGCCATCCGGCAACTCGCGCAGCGGTTGGGGGTGAATCTCCAGCTGACCGAGAAGTTTCGGGGACTGCACCGGGTCATTGAGGCGGAGGTTTCCGGTGAAAACACCGATCGGTTCATCGGGGAATTTGGTCGCTACTGCTAGGCAGGAACTGTCCTGTAACGGGCCGGATAACCCTGCAAAGTGACTTAATACTTAACAGTTTTTGGGGAAAATATTTCCTGAAGCTTATTTGCGACAACGAAAGAACGCAGCAAGGCATTGTGGATTAGATGTTAAGGAATATAGCGGTTTGGTTGGTATCAGACCTGCATTGTTTCGGGGGTCTTTTACCCCATGTTACTCCTCGTCCTCATTGCCCTTGGTCTGATCCTCACATCGTTTGCCTACGTCATGCGTCAAGTTGACGAAGGTTATCAGGATCGTCGTGGCTTCCATACTGGGAGCAATGAGCGTCAGGACGCCTGAACTGAGCGAGGCGGTACGCCTGCCCAAGCAACGCGTTTGGCTATTTTGCCTTGGTGACTGGCTTGATTGGCAGCAAGCGCCCGATGCTGGCCAGAAGAGTGGCGGGATCGAACGGCTTCATGATGGTGTCGCCGGCACCCAAGGCCGAGATTTCGGGCAAGAGCGGACGATCCGCGGGAGACGTCATCATGATCACCGGAATGTCGGCAAGCTCGGCGGCGCCCTTCAGCCGGCGCAGGGTTTCCATCCCGTCCATCACGGGCATGCTGACATCAAGCAGAATCAGGTCGGGACGATGACGCTCAATCGCGAAGAAGGCGTTGTAGCCATTGCTCGCCTCGTTCACCTCGCAGTCGTAGGGGCTGAGGATTTTTTCCACCAGCAGACGCACGGCCTTGGCATCATCGACGGTCAGCAGAGAAGGACGCATAGACCCCGAGAGGAACCGGTTTTGCGCCGAAGTTGAACCTTATTCGGGCCGCGATCGGCAGTCATCTGTCGTTTGTCTCACATGGTGCGCGAATACCGTGCTTAAGCTCGGGTAATGCCTTGGGCAGGCCACTTGCCGTCGCGAGATCGGTCCGTACTGTGCCGCCCCATGGACAATCTCGTTGCCGCGCGCGCCACGATGGCCTTCTCCCTAGGCTTCCAGATCATCTTTGCCGCGATCGGCATGACGATGCCGCTTTTCATGTCTGCCGCCCATTGGCGCTACCTCAAGACCAAGGATTCCGCCTACCTTGAGCTGACCAAAATGTGGATGAAAGGGGTGGCGATCCTCTTTGCCGTGGGGGCGGTCTCCGGCACCGTGTTGTCCTTTGAACTCGGCCTGCTGTGGCCGGGTTTCATGCAACACGCCGGGCCGATCATCGGCATGCCCTTTTCGTGGGAAGGCACGGCCTTCTTCATCGAGGCCATCGCCATCGGACTCTTCCTGTACGGCTGGAACCGGATGAATCCGTGGGTGCATTGGGCCACGGGCCTGATGGTGGGGGTGTCCGGATTCATCTCCGGCATCTTCGTCGTCGCGGCCAACAGCTGGATGAACACACCGGCGGGCTTCGACTGGGTCGAGGGCGCGGCGCGCAACATCGATCCCGTCGCCGCCATGTTCAACCGGGCCTGGCTCCACGAAAGCCTGCACATGCAGCTCGCCGCCTTGCAGGCCGTGGGTCTGGCCGTCGCCGGGATTCACGCCTGGCTCTACCTGCGGGGCCGGGCCCCCGACCTCAATCTGAAGGCGCTGCGCATCGCCATGGTTTTCGGGGCGGCTGCGTCGCTGGCCCAGCCGTTCGCCGGACACTTCGCTGGCGAGAAGGTGGCCGAATTTCAGCCAGCCAAGCTGGCCTCCATGGAGGGGCACTTCGTGACCAGCCGGCGCGCCCCGCTGACAATCGGAGGGCTGCCGGATGTCGAGACGCGGACGATGAAGTGGGGCGTGGAGATTCCCGGCCTATTAAGTCTATTGGCTCACCGTGACCTCAATGCCGAGGTCATCGGCCTGGATCAGATTCCCCGGGAAAACTGGCCGCCGGTGCTGATCGTGCATGTGGCCTTCCAGGTCATGGTGTGCATCGGTACCTTGCTCGCCGCGGTCGGGGCTCTCTGGTTTTGGTTTCGCCGAAACAATCATCTGCCGCGCAGGTTCCTCTGGGCAGTGGTGGGTTGCGCCCCGCTGGGTTTTGTTGCGATGGAAGCGGGGTGGGTGGTGACCGAGGTCGGGCGCCAGCCCTGGATTATCTACGACATCCTGGGCACGAAGGATGCCGTCACTCCGGTGCCGGGTATGGTTTATCATTTCAGCCTCTTTCTGGTGCTCTATCTCTCCTTGGCGGCTGTGACGGTATGGCTCCTGCAACGCCAGATTCGGGCGGTCCAAGCCAAATTCGGAGGCTGAATGATCGATATCCTCATAGGTTTCATCGCGGCCTCCCTCCTGCTGTACGTCCTGTTGGGCGGCTCGGACTTCGGCGCAGGCATCGTGGAGCTCCTGCCCGCGGGACGGCTCCGGGAGGCCCAGAAGGAAATCATCAACCGGGCCATGGGGCCGGTGTGGGAAGCCAACCACATGTGGCTGATCCTCATTGTCGTGATCCTGTTCATGGGGTTTCCGATCATCTTCACCACGCTGATGACCGCGCTGCATCTGCCCATGCTCGCGTTGTTGGTCGGGATTGTCGTGCGTGGCACGGCGTTCACCTTCCGACATTACGATGCGGTCCAGGAGGCACGAACCCAGAGTATTTACACCTGGCTGTTCGGGCTCTCGAGTCTCTGGTCCGCCTGCTGGCTGGGCATCATCGCGGCGAGCCTCAACCGCGGCATCATGGATCCGTCCTCCCGTGAAGTCTGGTCGGCTTGGATCGCGCCCTGGTGGGGGCTCTACCCGCTGAGCG
>JBDKHE010000018.1:0-8650 GCA_039797805.1 Verrucomicrobiota bacterium | reverse complement strand
CAGGGGCCTTCTAGCTTTCTGCCATCCGGCACCAACCAGCCAACCATAGATCGGGAACTGCAAACAGGCACCGACAATGGCGACGGTGCTGATCGAACTCGTAAGCAGCGTGCTCAGCATGGAGGCCGGATAGAAGAGTCTTGCCAGAAGGTAATCGCCATGCCCGCCACCTGCTGAAGCTACAGCAAGAAACAATGTAATCGGAGTGATTACGACGCCGACAACGAGCCCTATGATTTTGGCCTTCACAAATCTTTCTTCCGCCGATCGATTGAGCTCAGACACGACTGGGCGCAGCCCAGTCGTTGTCTGTGCCGGCTGGTTGGCCCTTCTTCTTCATGGGACGGCGAGCGCGATCAAATGCGCTCTACTCAAGCGCTCCCTCGGCTCGGAAAGAATCTGACCATACACCGCAGTCGGAGCACCTGACACGAGATGCCGGACGTCCCATGCGATGGGAAATATCTCCTCTTTCTTCATCTTCAGGAATGCGGCCAAGGCGACCGGACCGTGGTCCTGATAATCGAAATCGTGGTAGCGGGACAGATGGAATATCTCCCCGCGCTCGCCAAACACACTGAGCGTCAAGAAATGCTCGGTCGGCTTGGGCTGATCGACTTCGATATTCCCGAGAAACGCAGCAACTTTCTTGCCGCAGGCCAGGATGACTTCGACGCCGACAAGAGCACCCGCGAGCGACTTCACAGGCAGCTTCTTCACGTGCTCGACAGTGGTCTCGCTGGGCTCATCGCTACCGGAAAACCTCCAGACGGGATGCGCTCGGAAATCTGCAGGGGTGAGTTTCGTGACGTCTTTCATCTTCCGGCCAACGACTCAGATCAGCCACGCCCGGCGAGCGGGCGAGCCGTCTCTTTTGAATAACTGGGCCATGTTGAGCGTAGGCGTAATCATCGATGAAGGTGAGAGCAAGGGCGTTGCTGCTGTGGCTGCTGGATCGGCTCTTCAGGAATGGAATATCAAGAGCGCGACTATACCGCAGCAAACTGCCAATACACCTACGAACACTACGGCATCCAACCACACGTTGCCGGTAAGCAGCTTCGTGCTGCCTGCTAAGGCTCGGCTCCAGCCTTCTCCTTTCTTCCGGCGCTGGACAATTTCGTGGACTGGCAATGACAAGGCAAACGCCGCGCACAAACCGTAGAAAACCAATCTAGCCGGGTGGGGTGACGCTATTTCCCCTAACGCGCCAAATCCTATCGCGACCATGAGGACGAGGAGCTGTCTCATTTTTTCCGCCGATCAGTATATTCAACTCAACTGGGTTGATGATAACATCATTGAGGCCCGTGCGGGCATTAGGTGGGTTAACGTGATGCGAATCAACGCTTGAATCTGCCGGGTTGAGCTTTTTGCGCGTCGTTTTTTTACCGGCGTAAAGCCCAACTCGTTCTTGCGCGCGCCGGGTAATGAAGATCTCCCGGCCTTGAGAAGTGCGCCCAGGTCGGCCGGTCGGCTCTCCGTTCCCTCCGTTCCCTCCTGTGCAAAATCTGTTTTCCGTGTGTTCCGTGTATTCCGTGGTGACCATGCCCGGGATCATCGCCGCCTCCCGTGGCCGGTCCTCACTTGTTCAGGTCCAAAAAAGGGAAAGGCCCGCGGATTGCTCAGCGGACCTTCCGGTTTTCATACCGCCCCGTGGCACCGGCCCGGAGGAGCTTCCACGCAAACCCCCCGGCCGTGCCACAGGACGGTAGAAATTGTTTTATTCACGCCATAGTTGCAGTGAACGCAGGTAGTTGCCGCGCTCGTAGGCCTCGGGATCGGGGCAGCGGCGCTGGCTCAGGGCGCCACGCATCTCGTGCACGTCCTGGTACTCGTGTTCCTCCATCCAACGGCGGAGTCCCGCCAGCATGACGGCCAGCTCGCCCGGTCCGCGCCGCAACAGCGCGGCCACCGTCTGCACCGTGTCGGCGCCGGCGAGCAGCGATTTCACCACATCGTCGGCGCTTTGCACGCCGCCACTGCAGGAAAGATTGAAACTGACCTGGTCGCGCAACAGGCCCAGCCAGCGCAACCGCAGGCGCAGGTCCTCGGAGCCGGACAGGTCCAGGTGCGGACGCACCTCCAGCGAATCGAGATCGATCTCGGGCTGGAAAAACCGGTTGAACAGCACGAGGCCGTCGATCTTTTCCTCCTCCAACCACCCGGCCAGGTGCGCGACGGAGGTGTAGAAGGGCGAGAGTTTCACCGCGACGGGGATGTTCACCGCCGAGCGGACCGCCTTGGCGATCTCCACCAGCCGGGTTTCCAGATCGGCGCCGGTGACGCTGCACTGCGTGGCGAGGAAATAGGTGTTGAGCTCGATGGCATCGGCGCCGGCCTTCTCGATGTGGCGGGCATGGTCGACCCAGGATCCCAGCTTCGTGCCGTTGAGCGAGGCGATCACAGGCAGGCCCGTGGCGCGCTTGATCGTGGCCAGGCGCTCAAGGTATTCCTCGGGCCCGAGGGCATAGTCGGAGGTGTCGGGAAACATCGACGAGGCTTCGGCGAAGCTTTCCTCCCAGCGACCCACGTGACGGTCGAACGCGGCCGCGTTGCCCTCGATCTGCTCGGCGAACAGCGAGTGCATGACGAAGGCGGGCGCGCCGGCATCCTGCAGGCGGCGGACGGTGTCCATGTTGTCCACCATCGGCGAAGCGCCGGGGAGGAGGGGGTTGGCAAGTTTCAACCCGAGGTAAGTCGTGGTCAGGTTCATGGCGTGGAAGTGGGTTTGTCCGGGGCCGGCGCGGGCTTCACCGCCGTGGGCTTGACGGCCGGCATCGGCTTGGGATCGGCCGGGGCCGGGCCTTCACCCGCGAGGTACTGGTAGTGGGCGAAGCGGCGGTCCACGGCTTCCTGGGCCCGGCCGGCGAGCATCTTGGCGCGTTCCGGATCGGAGCGGTGCAGGGCCTGGAAGCGGAGCTCGTTGCGCGTGTAGGCGCTGAGCGGCTGCTTCGGGGCGGCGGAGTCGAGCACGGTGACGGCCTTGCCCTCGGCCGTGCGGCCCGGGTTGTGCCGGAAGAGCGGCCAGCTGCCGGTCTCGACCGCGAGCTTCTGCTGATCGAGGCCGTTGGCCATCGAGTAACCGTGGGCGATGCAGTGCGAGTAGGCGATGATCAGCGAGGGACCGGGGTGGGCCTCGGCCTCGATGAAGGCCTGGATCGTCTGGCTGTCCTTGGCGCCGAAGGCGACGCGGGCGACGTAGACGTTGCCGTAGCTGGCGGCGATGAGGGCGAGATCCTTCTTGTCGGTGTCCTTGCCGGCGGCACTGAACTTGGCCACGGCGCCGAGCGGCGTCGACTTGGACTTCTGGCCGCCGGTGTTGGAATAAACCTCCGTGTCGAGGACGAGGATGTTGATCTTGCGTCCGCTCGCGAGCACGTGGTCGAGTCCGCCGAAGCCGATGTCATAGGCCCAACCGTCGCCACCGACGATCCAGACGGATTTCTTGACGAGGTCGTTGGCGAGCTGGGCGAGTTGGGCGGCCTTGGGATCCTCGATCGAGGCGAGGGCGGCTTCCAGATCGACCACGAGACCGCGGGCGATTGCGATGCCGGCGTCGGCCGACTGGTCGGCGGCCTTCAGGCCGGCGACGAGCGCCGGGGGCAGGACCGGGGAGAGTTCAGCGAACAGGCGCCAGGCTTGCGCGGCGAGCTGATCCACGCCGGCCCGCATGCCGAGACCGTATTCCGCATTGTCCTCGAAGAGCGAGTTGGACCAGGCCGGGCCGCGACCGGCCGAGTTGGCCGTGTAGGGCGTGGTCGGCAGATTGCCGCCGTAGATGGAGGAGCAGCCCGTCGCGTTGGCCACATAGAGCCGGTCGCCGTAGAGCTGAGTGAGCAGCTTCACGTAGGGTGTCTCGCCGCAACCGGCGCAGGCGCCGGAGAACTCGAAGAGCGGCTCGCGGAATTGCGTGCCCTTGACCGTGTCCTGCAGCAGCACCGCGGGGGCGGGCGGCAGGGTGAGGAAGAAGTCGAAGGCGGTGCGGTCCGCATCGCGACGCGGATCGGCCGGGGCCATCATGAGGGCCTTGCGGCTGAGGTCGCTCTTGTCCTTCGCCGGGCAGACCTTGTAGCACAGCGTGCAACCGGTGCAGTCGTCGGGCGCGACCTGGATCACGTACTCGTAACCCGGCAGATCGTTGCTGCGGAGTTTCGTGTGCAGGAAGCTTTCCGGCGCGGATTGCGTGTCGGCCACCGGGCAGACCCCGGCGCGGATCGCCGAGTGCGGGCAGACCAGCACGCACTTGTTGCACTGGATGCAAAGGCTCGGATCCCAGACGGGCAGTTCCTGGGCGATGCTGCGTTTTTCCCAACGCGCGGTCGCGACCGGGAAGGTGCCGTCGGGCGGGAAGGCGCTCACGGGCAGCGTGTCACCATCACCAGCCAGCATCACGGCGGTGACGCGCTGGACAAATTCAGGGGCGGCGGGCGGCACGACCGGCGGACGGCCAACCGTGGCGGTCACGGCGGCGGGCACCTCGATGCGGTGCATGGCGGCGAGCGCGGCGTCGACCGCGGCCTCGTTCTTGGCCACGACGGCCTCGCCCTTGCGGCCGTAGGTCTTGCGGATGGCTTCCTTGATGGCGACGATGGCCTCGTCCCGCGGCAGCACACCGGCCAGCGCGAAGAAGCAGGTCTGCATGATCGTGTTGATCTGCCCGCCCATGCCGGCGGCGCGGGCGACCGTGTAGGCGTCGATCGCGTAAAGTTCCAGCTTCAGGGCGATGATGCGCTCCTGCACCTCGCGCGGGAGGCGGTCCCAGACCTTGTCGGCGGGAGTCGCGACATTGATCAGGAACGTGGCGCCGGGGGCGGCGTGGCCCAGCACGTCCATTTTCTCGACGAACGGGAAATGGTGCACGGCGACGAACTCGGCCTTGTCGATCAGGTAGGGCGCGCGGATGGCGCCCGGACCAAACCGCAAGTGCGAGATGGTCATGGCCCCGCTCTTCTTGGAGTCGTAGACGAAGTAACCCTGGGCGTTGAGCTCCGTGCCCTCGCCGATGATCTTGATGGAATTCTTGTTCGCCCCGACGGTGCCGTCGGCGCCCAGGCCGTAGAAGAGCGCGCGGCGCGTGCCCTTGGGCTCGATGTCCGGCTCGGCCTCGCAGGCGAGGGAAAGGCGCGTGACGTCGTCGTTGATGCCGACGGTGAAACGGCGCCGCGGTTGCGCGGCCTTCAATTCCTCGAAGACGGCGCGGACCATGCCCGGCGTGAATTCCTTGGAACCGAGTCCGTAGCGGCCGCCGATGAGGGTGACGTCGTTGCGGCCGGCCTCAAAGAGCGCGGTGGCAACATCGAGGAAGAGCGGCTCGCCGAGCGCGCCGGGTTCCTTGGTGCGATCGAGCACGGCCACCTTCTTCGCGGTCTTGGGCAGCGCGGCCAGCAGGGCGGCAGCATCCAGCGGACGGTAGAGGCGCACGCGCAGGACACCGGTCTTGCCGCCCTTGGCATTCAGCCAGGCGGAGGTCTCGGAGGCCGTCTCGCCGCCGGAGCCCATGATGATGATCACCTGTTCCGCCTCGGGATGACCCTCGTAGTCGAAGAGGTGGTAGCTGCGGCCGGTGCGCGAGGCGAACTCGTCAAAGAGCGACTGCACGGTCGCCGCGACGCGGTCATAGAAGGGGTTGCAGGCCTCGCGGGCCTGGAAAAACACGTCGGGGTTCTGCGCGGTGCCGCGAACAGAGGGACGGTCCGGCGAGAGCGCGTTGGAACGGAAGGCGTCGACGTGGCTGTCGTCCACCAGGGCGCGCAGGTCGTCGTCGGAGAGCAGCGCGATCTTGGCCACCTCGTGCGAGGTGCGGAAGCCGTCGAAGAAATGAATGAAGGGCACCCGGGTGGCCAGAGTGGCCGCGTGCGTGATGACGGCGAAATCCTGCGCTTCCTGGACCGAGCCGGAGCACAGCATCGCGCAACCGGTCTGCCGGCAGGCCATGACGTCGGAGTGATCACCGAAGATCGAGAGCGCGTGGGTCGCCAGCGCGCGGGCCGTGACGTGCAGCGCGAAGGGATGCAGCTCGCCCGCGATCTTGTAGAGATTGGGGATCATCAGCAGCAGGCCCTGCGAGGCGGTGAAGGAGCTCGCCATGGATCCGCTCTGCAGGGCGCCGTGGAGCGCGCCGGCGGCGCCGCCCTCGGACTGCATCTGGACCACCTCGGGCACATGGTCCCAGAGGTTTTTTTGGCTCTTCGACGACCACTCGTCCACCCACTCGCCCATGGGCGAGGAAGGCGTGATGGGGTAGATGACGAAGAGTTCGCTGAGACGATACGCCACGGACGCAACCGCTTCGTTGGCGTCAAGCGTGGCAGTGGTGATGGGGCGTGGACTAATCACGTCGCTACCATAACCGAGGTGGCCGCATCTGCCGCCGCAAGGGTTGGCCAGAGCCGTGCATATCTTGGCCAAGCATTCGCGGCCCGGAGCCCCGCGGAGCCGTCCGCATTGACCGCGGCCCGCTTTGCTGTATCGGATCCGGAGTCCGCAAACTCCCCTTCCCCATGCTCAAGCGAATCACCTCCCTCGCCCTGCTGGCGATCACGGCGCTGGCCGCCTCCGCCGCCACGCCCATCACCCCCGTCCCCGCACCCGCCCAGCAACGGGTGGCCACCATCCAGGTGCGGATCGCCCCCGACCACCGCGACTGGACCTACCGTCTCGGCGAGGCGGCCAAATTCCGGATCATGGTGACGGCCGACAACACCCCGGTCGACAACGCCAATGTCACCTGGTCCGTCGGACCGGACATGATGCCCGCGGAGCCGCACACGGCACTCGTGCCGCTCGACGGCCTGGTCGTTGACGGCGGCACGCTGAACACGGGCGGATTCATCCGCTGCAAGGCCAGCGTGGAGTTTGCCGGCCGCACCTACCAGGGAGCGGCCACCGCCGCCTTTGCGCCCGAGACGATCCAGCCGTTCCAGACCGAGCCGGCCGACTTCGACGCCTACTGGCAAAAGGGCAAGGACGACCTCGCCAAAATCCCGATGGACGCCCGGCTCACTTTGGTGCCGGACGCCTGCACCGACACGGTCAACGTCTACCACGTGAGCTTTCGCACGCTCGGCCAGAGCTGGAACCCCTCCCCGCCGCGCATCTACGGCATCCTGTGCGAACCCAAGGCCCCGGGAAAATACCCCGCGATCCTCAAGGTGCCCGGCGCCGGCGTCCGCCCCTACGCGGGCGATCCGGACCTCGCCGCCCGCGGTGCGATCGTGCTCGAGATCGGCATCCACGGCGTGCCGGTGAACATGCCCACCAGCGTCTACGACGCGATGTACAGCGGCGCGTTGCACAGTTACTGGCTGAACCAGCTCGATAACCGCGACACCTATTACTACCACCGCGTCTACCTCGGCTGCGTGCGGGCCAATGATTTCCTGACCTCACGCGCGGGCTGGAACGGCCAGGATCTCCTCGTCATGGGCGCCAGCCAGGGCGGCCAGCTTTCGCTCGTGACCACCGCGCTGGACCCCCGCGTCACCGCGTTATCGGTCACCCATCCGGCCATGTGCGATGTCGCCGCCGAGCTGCACGGACGCGCGGGCGGCTGGCCGCATCCCTTCAAGCCCAACGACGACGGCACGCCCTCGATCCACGCCACGCCGGCCAAGATCACCACGGCCCAGTACTACGACTCGGTCAACTTCGCCCGTCGCGTGAAGGTGCCGGGTTTCTACATCTGGGGTTACAACGACGAGGTCTGCCCGCCCACCTCCACGTACGCCGCCTTCAATGTCATCACCGCGCCCAAGACCCTCGCCATCCAGCCGGAGCAGGGCCACACCTACCCCGCCGAGCAGTGGGAGGCGATCAACCGCTGGGTCGTCAGCGTTCTCAAGCTGAAGTAAATCCGCCGCGGGCTTCCCTCTCAATTCCGTGACAAGAGATCTCATTACTTCTTTTGTCCGGTACGGCTAAGATGATTGTTTCGAACACCCCTTCGATCTTAGCCCCTTTTCATCCACCGCATGTCATTTCCTGCCCAATTCACCTGGGGCGCCGCTGCCGCCGCCTATCAAATTGAAGGTGCCGCGTCCGTCGACGGCCGCGCCCCGTCCATCTGGGACATCCACTCCCACCAGCCCGGCCGGACCTTTGAAGGACACACCGGAGACACGGCGTGCGACCACTATCATCGTTATCCCGAGGATGTCGCGCTCATGCGCGACCTCGGCCTCCAGGCCTACCGCCTGTCCATCGCGTGGCCGCGCGTCATCCCGCAGGGCACCGGCAAGCCCAACGCGAAGGGCCTGGCGTTCTACGACAAGCTTTTTGACAACCTGCTCGCCGCCAACATCACCCCGTGGGTCACGCTCTTCCACTGGGACCTGCCCAACGCCCTGCAGCGGCGCGGCGGCTTTTCGAACCGTGACATGGTCGAGTGGTTCGGCGACTACGCCGCCCTCATGGCCGCGCGCTACGGCGACCGGGTGAAGAACTGGATCACCTTCAACGAACCTCCCTGCACGGTCGGCCTCGGCCTGCTCGACGGTGTCTTTGCCCCGGGCTACAAGCTGCCCCACTCCGAGTGCCTGCTCGCCGCCCATCACCTGCTCCTGGCCCACGGCCGCGGCGTCCAGGCCCTACGCGCCGGCTGCAAGGGCAAGATCAAGATCTCCCTCGCCCACACGGCCCGCGAACGCAT
>JBDKHE010000017.1:0-5850 GCA_039797805.1 Verrucomicrobiota bacterium | reverse complement strand
GGCTGCTCGATCACTGCAACCGGGCGTTGACCAGGCCGGACCAATTGATCGAGCCGGTGTTGGCGGGAATCCGCCGGGCCCATGAGGACTTTGCTGCGAAGCGGCTAGCCGGCCTCTTGCCGGAGATCAATCGTTGCTGGGGAACGCGCCGTCACGTGTGGCTGGAGGCGGTGCCCGAAATTGACCTCCCAATCACCGAAGGCGCCTTTGCGGGCATCGATGAAAACGGCAGAGTGCTCCTGGCGAGTCCGGACGGCACGCTGACGGCCATCCCCGAGCACCATATCCAGCGGCTCATCGAAGTGGAGTAGTCCGGGCGAGTGCTGGATTGAAAGTGAGGCTGGATTGTGGGGAACTTTTCCACGTAAGGTGAGTCTGCGAAAGGCTATTGGCCTTTTACCCCCGGATGGGCCGATCCGGTCGACTGCGCCCCACGCCCCAACGCTGCTACCCCATGCACACCCGATACAATCTATCTCTGTTCGTCTGCGGCCTCTTGATCGTGTCGGTGTCCGCTTTGATCGCGGGTGAAACGGTGGCTACGGCGGTCTACTCCCGTGTGGGCAGTGGCTACCAGCGCAAGCGTCTGGCCGACGGCAGATTCAAGCCCGAGTACTATGCTCTCGCCAATGGCGGGCGCATCGCGGGCACGGGGAGCGATGTCACGATCGACAAGGTGAGTTATCCCGAAGTGGCCGATATCGCCATGCGCATGCTGGCCCAGAAGGACTACCTCTATGCGCGCTCAAAGGAGGAGGCCAAGATCATGATCGTGCTGCATTGGGGTGCGACGGTCGCCTTTAACGGCGGCAATTACGTGCTCGGCGTGAACGAAGCCGCGTCCGCCCTCTCCTCCTTGAAGGCTTTGGGCGGTGGTCCGGGGGGCTCCGTCGGTCAGGGTGGTGGCAATCCGTTTGCGTCGGCGTCGGACGTGGTGATCCAGGCTGCGGAGGAGTCCTTTGAGAACGCGATGCTCCGGGTGATGATGGAGAATCGGACCCGGGATCAGGTCAACCTGCCCAATGCGAGGCTGCTGGGCTATCTCGACGACATCAACGAATCCAACGACATCCGCCGGTGGGCCGGAGGGGGCGACCGCTACACCGACCTGATCGCGGACATCGAGGAATCACGGTACTACATCATCATCTCGGCTTACGATTTCGACCAGCTCGTCAACCGGAACACGAAGAAACTGCTCTGGCAGACCCGGGTAAGCGTGCGCTCGCCGGGCAACCGGTTCGACGACAGCGTGGTGGCCATGATGAAGGGGGCATCGAAGTATTTCGGCGAGGACAGCGGACGGCTGGTCCGGGGCGAGGAGAGCAAAGGGGTGGTCGAAATGGGCGAGCTCAAGTTCCTCGGCGAAGCCAAGGAGCCGGTCTCCGCAAAGAAGAAGGGGGCCAAATGACGCGTACCATCGGCTGCCGTCTGGCTGTTGCGCTCGCGTGCCTGGCGGTCGCGCCCGGGAGCGGATTTGCGGAAGATGCCATCGCGACCGTGGTGCATGCACGCACGGGCAACGGCTACAAGCGCGAGATGACGAAGAAGGGCACGTTCAAGCCCGAGTACTATGCCCTGAGCAACGGTGGCCGCGTCAAGGGCACGGCGGCCGACCTTACCGTGGACAAGGTTTCCTTTCCCGACGTCGCCGGGATCGCCATGCGCCTGCTGTCCCAGCAGAATTATCATTATGCCCAGCGGGAGGATCAGGCCGGGCTGCTGCTCGTGATCCAGTGGGGAAATACCATCGCGCCCAACGGGACGAACAAGGAGATGAACGTAAACGCCGCCTCATCCGCCCTGACCTCGTTGCTCTCCCTGCAGCGGGAGTTCAAGTTGAGTTCCTCAGAGTTGGCTGGGTCCGGCCCCAGCGTGCCGTTTGCCAGCACCGAGTCGGCGGCCTTGGGTTATGAGGCGAACTATTTCGAAAGCATGATGGCCCGCTTGTTTGCGGACAACCGGATGCGCGACGAGATTAACGGCTATAACGCCCGTTTGCTCGGCTACGGCGCCGAGATCATCGAATCCAATGACATCCGACGTTGGGCCGGAGGCGGCGACCGTTACACCGACCTCATCGCCGATGTCGAAGAGGCCCGCTACTACATCATCATCACCGCCTATGATTTCAAGGAGCTGAAGAAGCACAATAAGATGAAACAGCTCTGGATTACCCGCGTGAGCGTGCGTGCTCCAGGCAACCGCTTCGACGAAAGCCTCGTGGCGATGATGAAGGGAGCCTCGAAGTATTTTGGCCAGGACAGCGGTCGGCTGATCCGCGGCGAGGAGAGTCGGGGGTTGGTCGAGATGGGAGATCTCAAGTTCCTCGGCGAAGCGAAGGACCTGTCGCCGACCAAGGACGAAGCGGCGGCGAAGGGGAAGTGATGGCCCTCCCGTGGCGATGGTCTCAGGGCTGGGTGGGTGCTGCGCGTAGTCGCCGGCGTTCGGTCAGCAGCCAGACCATGTAACCGACGATCAGCAGGTTGACGGAGAGGGTCGCAAACTTGAGCCAGGTGGCATGGCTGACAATTTCGTAGAGCTCGATTGGGATGTAGACGGCGCCGCTCAGCGCGGCAAACCACTCAGCCCACCGGCGCTCGTGCCAGAGACCATAGGCTTCCGCAAAACGGACGGCGGCATAGAGCAACGCGAAGCCCGCGATCAACCAGAGGCGCTGGTTGGTCACGTCACCCATCATGATCAGGAAAATGTGGGAGTAGTGTCCGGCCGGATTAAGGTGGAGGCGGTTGATCAGTCGCTCAGCCAGGGCGGCCGCATCACGGCCGAGCAGGCTCAGCACCCCGAATCCCGCCGCCAGCACGATCACGCCTTTGAATGCTTCAAAAAGGGCGATGGCGCGGAGGCCTTTGTGGGTTTGGGCAGGCACGGAAAAGCAAGCGTAGGCGCCAGACAGGGCAGGGCAACCCAGCAGCGAGGAATTCAGGAAATGCGTGTCCGGCCCGACGGGCCAACTGACGACCCCGTGCGGCCAAAAGAAAAGCCGCGACTTTCGTCGCGGCTTGAAGGGGAGGAGCCGATTTATTGGGCGGCGGGGGCCTCGGGGGCCGGGGCCTCGGCGGGGGCGGCTTCGCCACCACCTGCCTGCTTCTGGGCCTCGAGATCGGCCATCGCGGCCTTGCGGCTGAGACGGACCTTGCCGGAGCGTTCGTCGATGCCGACGCACTTCACCGTGATGGAGTCGCCGACCTTGACGACATCCTCGGTGCGGCGGACGCGGAAGTCGGCCAGTTCGGAGATGTGGACGAGGCCTTCCTTGCCCGGGAGACACTCGACGAAGGCGCCGAACTCCTTGGTGCCGGTGACGCGGCCGGTGTAGATCTTGCCGATCTCGATCTGGGAACCGCCGCCGCAGAGGGCGTCGATTTCCTGCACGGCGCGGTTCATGGCGTCGGCGTTGTTCGAGTAGATGAAGACCTTGCCGGAATCGTCGTCGGAGATGTCGATCTGCGCGCCGGTCGTCTCGGTGATACGGCGGATCGTCTTGCCGCCCGGTCCGATGAGCAGGCCGATCTTTTCGGGATCGATCTGGATCGTCTGGATGCGGGGAGCGTACTTGCTGAGGTCCTTGCGGGGAGCCGGCAGCGAGGCGAGCATCGTCTTGAGGATCTCAATGCGGGCCTCGCGGCACTGCATGATGGCGGTCTTGGCGATCTCGAAGGGCAGACCGTTGATCTTGAGATCAAGCTGGAAGCCGGTGATGCCCTTGGTGGTGCCGGCGACCTTGAAGTCCATGTCGCCGAAGTGATCTTCTTCACCGAGGATGTCGGTGATGGTGGTCCACTTGGTGATGGCACCGTTGGCATCCATCTCGGTCATGAGACCGCAGGAGATACCGGCGACCGGGGCGATGATCGGCACGCCGGCGTCCATGAGGGCCAGGCAGCCGCCGCAGATCGAGGCCATCGAGGTTGAGCCGTTGGAGGCCATGATCTCGGAGACCACGCGGATGGAATAGGGGAAGACATCCTCCGGGGGCAGAATCGGCACGAGCGAGCGCTCGGCGAGGGCACCGTGGCCGATTTCGCGACGGCCGGGCCCGATGAAACGGCCGGCTTCACCGACGGAGAACGGCGGGAAGTTGTAGTGGAGGATGAACGACTTGGAGGTCGCGCCGCCGGTGAGGCCGTCCATGTCCTGGGCTTCCTTCGTCGGCCCGAGGGTGACGAGGGCGATGTTCTGGGTGTCACCGCGCTGGAACATGGCGGAACCATGGACGCGGGGGAGGACGCCGACCTGGGCGCTGAGCGGACGCAGCGACTTGGCGTCGCGCTTGTCGGAGCGAACGCCGCGGGCGAGCACCGTGGAGCGGTAGGCCTTGTACTGGAGGTCCTCGAACACGACGTTGAGGTCAACGTCGGTGAACTTGCCTTCGCCGAGCTCGGCGAGGAGGGCGGCCTTGGCCTCCTCCTTGAGCTTCTTCACGTTGGCGGAGCGGACGTTCTTCTCGTAGCCGAAGATGGCCTCGACGATGCGGGAGGCGGGGACGACGCGCTCGATGATGGCGCGGGCCTCGGGGGTGGCGCCGACGAGGGCGAAGGACGCCTTCGGCTTGCCGGCGAGCTTCACGAGCTCGCGGATGGCGGCGATGATGGGCTGGATGGCCTGGTGGCCGAACGCGAGGGCCTCGATGAACTTTTCCTCGGGGATCTGGTCGGCGGAACCCTCGATCATCAGCATGTCCTTCTCGTTGCCGACGTAGATGAGGTCGAGCGCGGAGGAGTACATCTGCTCGATCGTCGGGTTGGCGACGAACTGGTCGTCGATCAGGGCGACGCGCACGCAGCCGATCGGTCCGTTCCACGGAATGTCGGAGATGGCGAGGGCGGCGCTGGCGCCGTTGACCATCGCGATGTCGGAATCGTTGATGAGATCGGCCGACATGAGCGTGCCGATGATCTGCACTTCATTGAGGAAACCCTCGGGGAAGAGCGGACGGCAGGGACGGTCGCAGAGACGGGAGATCAGGATCTCGCGCTCGGAGGGACGGCCCTCGCGCTTGAAATAGCCACCCGGGAAGCGGCCGGCGGCGGCGTACTTGTCGCGGTAGTCGCAGGTGAGCGGGAAGAAATCCTGGCCGGGACGCATGGTCTGGGCGACGCAGGCGGTGACGAAGACGTTGGTCTCGCCGACGTTGACATTGACGGCGCCGCCCGCGAGCTGGGCGATGGAACCGGTCGAGAACGTGAGGTTCAGGCCGGGGACGGTAACATTGTGTTTCTGATTCATTTTTCTGTTTGTTGACGGATGCTCTGCTCCGGCCGCAACGACGGCGGCGGGGCAGGGCGGGGTTCGGATTGTCCGCTTCGGTTTCCTTTTGAATCAGCGCCCGAGAAATTTCGGATTGCGAACCCAGGCGGTGCTGGGGCGGCAAACGGAAATGTCCCGGTGGGCTTCTTCGTTGGGGAAACAAAAGGCGGCCCGTCGGTGGGCCGCCTTTTGGGAAACGGGATTACTTGCGCAGGCTTAGCTTCTGCAGCAGGTCGTTGTACTTGGCCAGATCCTCGGCCTTGACGTAATCAAGGAGCTTACGACGACGGCTGGCCATCTGGAGAAGGCCGCGGCGGCTGTGGAAATCCTTACGATGCGTGCGCAGGTGCTCGGTCAAGTGATTGATCCGGGCGGTGAGCAGCGCGATCTGGACGTCGCTGGAGCCGGTGTCCTTCTCGTGGGTTTTGTACTGGGCGATGACTTCTGATTTGACGGGTTGTGACATGGTTTAGGTTGTTGATGACGCGGTCTTTGTCGGGGCTTTCACCCCGTGCCGCCCGCTTTTGGAGGGCCGGCGGCACCGTTAGTGTCCGGTTGCCCGGACTGACCGTGGTTGAA
>JBDKHE010000016.1:0-2726 GCA_039797805.1 Verrucomicrobiota bacterium | reverse complement strand
GAGGATGTTCGCTTCCGAACCAGCGGGTTGAGGTCAATCCGCTCCACCTCCGACTGAACGGTTCCGGCTAAACTCGAAGGACATAACCGCTCTCACCCCGTGTTTGCGTGGGTTGAAGCGGCGCGCCGATGCCGATATTCTGCCCCCTCGTTTTCCGGCCGGCCGCAGGCCGGTGCCCCGCCTCGGTTTCCCCTGCCTTTACCCCCTCCTCCCTTATGAAAATCCGTCTCCTGCTCTGTTCCATCCTGCTGGCTCCCGTCTTCTGCGCCGCCGCCCCGGCGGAAGTGAAATGGCATCCCGGCCACTACGTTTACGTGGGGGGTGCCGCCTTGACTCCGGAAGTGCTGTCCCTGCCGCACTTCCGCGGTGTGCAGAAGGCCTACAGTTGGCGCGGGTTCGAGCCGGAGAAAGGGCGCTATGATTTCTCCCAACTGCGCGCAGACTTGGCCCTCGCGCGGAAACACGGCCGGCAGCTGGTGATGCAGCTCACGCACAAGTCGTTTTCCCATGGCCAGCGCAGCGTGCCCGATTATCTGATGGGTGCCGAATACGGCGGCGGGGTGTATCGCACGGTTCACGACTCCTACAATCCCGTGCTCTGGAATGAAAACGTCGCCGCCCGTTTTGACGCCCTAATCCAGGCGCTGGGCCGTGAGTTCGACCGCGACCCGAACCTGGAGGCGGTGAACCTGCCCGAGACGGCGCCCAACGCCTACCTTGACAGGTCGCCGCAGGCGGGCGTCCAGCCCTATACCGACGATATCTATTTCGAGGCGCTCAAGCGGTTCATGACCACGCTGCGCCACGCCTTCCCTAACACCGTGGTCATCCAATACACGAATTTCCCGCAAGAACTGCTGGATCGCCTGAGCGACTACGAGAAGGAAATCGGCGTGGGCATGGGCGGCCCCGATGTTTATCCCGGCGTGTCACCTTCGCTCAAGGATCCCAAGAGCGGCGTTTACCGGCTGTATGCGAAGCTGGCGGGCACCGTCCCGTTGGGAGCGGCGGTGCAGTCAACGAATTACCGCGAGGCGGACAAGCTGCGCTGGCATCTGAACCGGGGCGATACGACGCTGGACGGCCGCCCGATCGTGATTACACCCGAGGACGAGAAGCTGTTCCCGATCAGCGCGCACCTCAAGCTGGCGCATGATACGCTGAAGCTCAACTACCTGTTCTGGGCGACCACGCCAGCCGATGGATTCGAGGCCGTGAAGGAATTCCTGGCCGGGCCGGCGGTCGCGGGCGACCCGGCGGGCGGTCTGCATGCCACCCTCCCGTCCAAGGCGTTCCTGCGCTGACCGATCGTGAACATCCCCAAGCTTGTCCTGTCGCTCCTGTTGACCGCCCCGGCTCTCAGCACGGCGGAGCCGACGCCGGTCAAGTGGCATCCCGGCCACTACGTTTTCGTCGCGCACGGCGCGGTGACCCCGGAGGTGCTGACGCTGCCGCATTTCCGCGGCGTGCAAAAAATCTATTCCTGGCGGGAGTTCGAGCCGGAGGAGGGGCGCTATGATTTCTCCGCGTTGCGGACCGATCTCGCACTGGCTAGAAAACATGGGCGGCAGTTGGTGATGCAGTTCACCCACAAATCGTTCGTCAAAGGCGAACGCAGCGTGCCCGACTATCTCACCGGCCCGGAGTATGGCGGCGGGGTCTATGTCACGGTGAAAGGGGCCCTTAATCCCGTCCTGTGGAACCGCCGAGTCGCCGCCCGGCTGGATGCCGTGATCGAAGCGCTCGGCCGAGAATTTGACCGGGATCCAAACCTGGAAGCGGTGAACCTGCCGGAGACCGCGCCCAACGCCTACCTCGACAAGACCCCCCAAGCGGGCGTCGAGCCATACACCGAACAGGTCTATTTCGAGGCGCTCAAACGTCAGATGACCACGCTGCGCCGTGCGTTTCCCGGCACCGTCGTCATTCAATACACGAATTTTCCGCCGAAGCTGCTGGTCGCGTTGACTGATTACGAAAAGGAGATCGGGGTGGGCATGGGCGGGCCGGATGTCTATCCGCGGGCCGACGCCGTTAGCGATCCCGAGCGAGGCGTCTATCGCCTCTACGCCAAACTTGCCGGCACCGTTCCGATGGGCGCGGCGGTGCAGCAGGAGAACTACGCCACCGCCTACAAAAAACGCAGCGCTTTAGGTCGCGGGCAGACCACGTCGAACGGCCTGCCCATCGTGATTACACCCGAAGACGAAATCCCCATCCCGGTCCGCGAACACCTGCGACTCGCCCAGGAAAAATTGAAACTCAACTACTTGTTCTGGGCCAACTACCCCAAGAAGGGTTTCGAGAACGTGAAGAAGCTGCTGGCCGAGCCGGACTTGGTGGACGACCCCGCCGGCGGGCTCGAAACCCGGCTGCCGCCGAAGGCCTTCCTGCCCTAAGCAACCGACCCATGCCTCCGGATGGCCCCCATGGATACACTCGTCCCAGCCCAAGGAATAGGTCATTCAAATCCACCACGGAGTAGCTTATTTTTGAAAGCGATCCGCACCGTCCTGACTTCATGTTGTGTGCTGACGCTGTCGGCTGCCTCCTCCCGCCCCAATATCGTCTTCATCATGGCCGACGACCTGGCCCCTTGGACGCTCGGCATCGCGGGCAACCACCAGGTGCCCACGCCCAATATGGACCGCATCGCGCGAGAAGGGGCCTATTATCCCCAAGCCTTCACGCCCACGCCGGTCTGTAGTCCGGCGCGCGCGAGCATC
>JBDKHE010000015.1:0-8612 GCA_039797805.1 Verrucomicrobiota bacterium | reverse complement strand
AACGCGACTGGTGGCAGCGCCTCTGGCAGAAAACCACCGCCCCTTTCCCCAACTGCAATGCAGTGGAAAATCGACCAACCTTCTCCTCTCATTATGCCTCCGCTACTGCATAGTTCCGGATCAAGAGGGGTGGCGCGAAGCGACGGGGTGTGTCGATCAGGGGATCATCGGCCCGCAGGGACGCGGGCCCTTCAAGCAAAAGGCGGGGATCGGAGTCCCCGCCCTACAAAAAATCAGGCTCGTCCGGGGGATTTGCCCTGCTGGATCAGCAGCTGCCGGGCTGGCCGTAGTAGGCGCCGGGGCCGTGCTTCCGCTTGAAATGCTTCTTCAGGAGCTCGGGCTCGATGGTCTTCAGCTTTGGATCGAGGGACAGCGACATCAGCGCCATGTGCGCGATGCACTCAACGGCGACGGCGACCTCGACGGCCTTGGCGACCGACTTGCCCCAGGTAAACGGGGCGTGACGGTTCACGAGGACGGCGGGAAAATCGGCCGGGTCCAGTTTGCTGCGCAGGAAGCGCTCGACGATGACGTTGCCGGTGGCCCACTCGTATTCGCCGCCGCTGATTTCCTTCACGGTCATCTTACGCGTGACCGGGATGTTGCCGTTGAAGTAGTCCGCGTGCGTCGTGCCGAAGATCGGGATCTCGCGACCGGCCTGGGCGAAGGCCGTGGCGTGCGAGCTGTGCGTGTGGACCACGCCGCCGATGTCCGCGAAGGCCAGGAAGAGCCGGCGATGAGTCGGTGTGTCGGAGGACGGGTTGAGCTTTCCTTCGACCTTTTTCCCCTCGAGGTCGATGAGGACCATGTCGGCGGGCTTCAGGTCAGCGTAGGCCACCCCGCTGGGCTTGATCGCGAAAATGCCCTTGGCGCGGTCGATGGCGCTGGCGTTGCCAAAGGTGAGATTGATTAGCCCGTGCTTTGGCAGGGCGATGTTGGCCTCGTAGGCCTCGCGTTTAAGCTCGTTGAGCACGTTTAATTCCTAAGTTTAAGTTGAAGAAATACAGGAAGGGAAAGCGAAGGCTTCAACTTCAACTTTCCCCTTAGACCGGCAACAGCGCCGTTAGGCGCGGAAGCCTCCGCTCAGGTGGTAGTACACCTCGTTGTTGCGGAGGTCCTGTTTGAGCTGGCCGAGGGTGGTGTCCGCGTTGATGAGGACGGTCTCGATGCCGGCGATGGTGGCGAAGTCCTCGAGCATCTCGCTCGTGACGACGTAGCTGTAGCCGGTATGATGCGCGCCACCGGCGTAGATCCACGCCGCGCAGGCGGTCTTGAAGTCGGGCTTGCACTCCCAGACGGCGCGGGCGACGGGGAGTTTGGGCAGCTTCGGGGTCTTGACGGCCGTGACCTCGTTGATGATGAGACGGAAGCGGTTGCCGAGATCGACGAGCGAGGCGTTGAGGGCGTCGCCCTTCGGGGCGTCGAACACGAGGCGGACCGGATCCTCCTTGCCGCCGATGCCGAGCGGGTGGATTTCCACGGCGACCTTGCCCTTCGCGATCGACGGGCAGATCTCCAACATGTGTGAGCCCAGGACCTGGTGGCCCTTCGGCGACATGTGGTAGGTGTAGTCTTCCATGAACGACGTCTGCTTGCCGCCGGCCATGACTTTCATGGCACGGACGAGCGTCGCGGTCTTCCAGTCGCCCTCGCCGCCGAAGCCGTAGCCCATGCCCATGAGGCGCTGCGTGGCCATGCCGGGCAGCTGGCGCAGACCGTGCAGATCCTCGAAGGTGTCGGTGAAGCCCTTGTAGCCGCCGGCCTCGAGGAAGGCGGCCATGCCGAGCTCGAGGCGCGCGCTGTAACGGAGCTCCTGGTGGCGTTTGCCGCCTTTCTTCAGCGCCGAAACGACCTTGTAGGTCTTTTCGTAGTCGGCGCAGAGGTCGGTGATGTCGGTGTCCTTGACCGCATCGACGACGGCGACGAGATCGCCGACGCCGTGGGTGTTCACGGAGAAACCGAATTTCATCTCGGTGGCGACCTTGTCGCCCTCGGTGACGGCGACCTGGCGCATGTTGTCGCCGAAGCGGACGAACTTCGCGCCCTGCCAGTCGTGCCAGGCGCGGGCGGCGCGTTGCCAGGCGGCGATGCGCTCGTGGACCTCGGGGTCGGTCCAGTGACCGACGACGACCTTACGGCCGAGGCGCATGCGCGTGTGGATGAACCCGGCCTCGCGGTCACCGTGGGCGGCCTGGTTGAGGTTCATGAAATCCATGTCGATCGTCTTCCACGGCAGGTCGCGGTTGAACTGCGTGTGCAGGTGAAGGAAGGGCTTCTTCAGCAGACCGAGACCGCGGATCCACATCTTCGACGGTGAGAACGTGTGCATCCAGAGTACGAGCCCGGCGCAGTTGGCGTCGTTGTTGGCGGCGAGCATCACGTTGGTGATCTCGTCGGGGGTGGTGAGGAGGGCCTTGAAGACGGTCTTCAGCGGCAGCTTTTTCGAGGCGCCGAGGGCGTCGGCGACGACCTTGGCGTTGGCGGCCACCTGCTTGAGCGGACCGGGGCCATAAAGGTGCTGCGAACCGCAGACGAACCAGATTTCAGGGGAGGCGAGGAGTTTCATGAGAGTGGAAAAGGGTGGGTGGCGAGTGGTGGGTAGTGAGCAGGGTAGGGCCAGTCTTTGACTGGCCTGGACCGGTCGGAGACCGGTCCTACCGCACGGATTCCTTGATCGTGAGCAGTTCTTTCATCACCCCGCCAAGGTCGGCGGAGGGGCCGCGGCCGCCGAAGCTGTCGTGAAGCTGGCGGTAGAGGGCGTAGAGCTGGTTGTAGGTTTTCTGCGCCGCAGCCTTGGGCTTGTAGGCGACCTTTTTGAGGGACGTCATCTTCTTTTGTGCGGTCGGGAAATCCGGGTGGGCGCCGGCGAGGACGGCGGCGCTGACGGCCGAGCCGAGGGCGCAGGCTTGGGAGGAACCGGCGACGAGCATCGTGCAGCCGGTGATGTCGGCGTAGATCTGCATCAGCAGCGGATTCTTCTCGGCGATGCCGCCGGCGCAGACGACGCGGTCGATGGGTACGCCGTATTCCTTGAAGCGTTCGATGATGGCGCGGGCGCCGAAGGCCGTGGCCTCGATGAGCGCGCGGTAGATCTCCGCCGGGGTGGTGTAGAGCGTCTGGCCGACGAGCAGACCGGTCAGGCGCTGGTCGACCAGCACGGTGCGGTTGCCGTTGTTCCAGTCGAGCGCGAGCAGGCCGCTCTGGCCGGGCTTCAGCTTGGCGGCGTCGGCGGTGAGTTTGGCGTGGAGCTTCGCGTCACCGAGCACGCCCTCGACGTACCACTTGAAAATGTCGCCCACGGCGCTCTGCCCGGCCTCGAGGCCATAGAAGCCCGGGAGGATGGCGCCCTTGACGATGCCGCAGATGCCGGGGATGTCAGGCACGGCCTTGCTGGCGGAAACGACGCCGCAGTCGCAGGTGGAGGTGCCGATGACCTTGACGAGGGTGCCTTCGGCGACTCCGCAGCCGACGGCGCCGTAGTGCACGTCGAATTCGCCGATCGCGATCGGGATGCCGGCGGGCAGGCCAAGCGTCTTCGCCCATTCGGGCGAGAGGTTGCCCGCGGATTGGCTGGCGTCATGGGCTTTCTCGTAGAGGCGGTCGCGCAGGTCCGCGAGGCGCGGGTCGAGCAGGGCGAGGAATTCCTTGTCCGGCAGGCCGCCCCAGTCCTCGGCGTAGAGGGCCTTGTGGCCCGCGGCGCAGACGCCGCGCTGGACGGCGCGCGGATCGGTCACGCCGGCGAGCACGGCGGGAATCCAGTCGCAGAGTTCCACCCAGGAGTAGGCGGCGGCGAAGACCTTGGGCGCGGTGTTGGCACAGTGCCAGAGCTTGGCCCAGAACCATTCGGAAGAGTAGGTGTTGCCGCACTTGGCGATGTATTGCGGGCGGTGTTGCGCCGCGAGGGCGGTGATCTGGGCGGCTTCGCGCCAGCTGGTGTGATCCTTCCAGAGCCAGCATTGGGCGGCGAGATTCGCGGCCCATTTCTTGTCGGCGGCGAGGGCGCGATTCGACGCGTCGACCGGGATCGGGCTGGAACCGGTGGTGTCGACCCCGAGGCCGATTACCTTGTCGGCGGAAAAGCCGGGCTGCTTCTTGGCCTGGGCGAGGGCTCCCTTGACGGCCTTTTGCAGACCGAAAAGATAGTCGCCCGGATGCTGACGCGCGACGTTGTGATCGCGCGGGTCGAGCAGGACACCCTGCGTGCCGCTGGGGTAGTTGACGATGCAGGTGCCGAATTCCTTGCCGTCCTTGCAGCGTACCACGAGGGCGCGGACGGAGTTGGTGCCGTAATCAATGCCGAGTGTGAACATGGGGTTGGAGGAAAGTTTGTAGATACACCGGAAAGGGGGGTCAACCAAGGGAAAGGCATGACCGTAATGTGGCCAAAACCAGCCCGGGGTCGGCTGGTGCGGCCACGACTTACTTGACGGTTCGATGAATTGGCGGGAAACAGGGGGACTGCTGCCATGGCCCGCCCCACGCTCAACGACATCGCCCGTCAGGTCGGCTATTCCAAGAATACCGTCTCACTCGCCCTGCGGGGTGACCGGCAGATCCCCGAGTCCACCCGCGAGCGCATCCGCAAGGCCGCGGCGAAGCTCGGGTACCGGCCGAACGCGGTGGTCTCGCAGCTGATGGCGCAACTCCGGTCCAGCCGGACGGCACGCCTGCAGGCCAAACTGGCCTTGGTGAACGCCAATCGGGATCCCCAGGCCTTTCGCACCCATCCGACCATCCCCACCTATGTGGAGGGCTGCGAGAGCCGGGCGGCGAAGCTGGGTTACAGCTTTGACCGTTTCTGGCTGCATGATCCCACGCTCAACGTGGAGCGCTGGCTCCGGATTTTGCACGCGCGAGGCATCAAAGGGGTGGTACTGGTGGGGCTCATGGACACGACCCACCTGCCGGATGCCCTGCGGCCCGTCTGGGCCGAGTTGCCCACGGTGGTGACGGGGGTGCGCACGCGGGATCCGGCCCTGTCGTTCTGCTGCGTGGATCACCATCATCTCGCGCTGACGGCGATGGAGCGGGCGCTGGCGCTCGGTTACCGGCGCCCCGGTCTGGTGCTGGACGATGTGATCGACGCACTCGTGGAACGGCGGTTTTCGGCCGGTTACCTCACCGCCCAGCGGACCTTGCTGCCGACCACCCAGCACCTGCCGATGTTCACCCAGCAGACCGGGGCGCAGTCGGAGCCGCCGGGGTTCCACGCCTGGCTGCAGGAGCACCAGCCGGATGTCATCTTCACGCTCTACAACAACGTCATCGCCTGGCTCAAGGAATCGGGCCGGCGCGTGCCGGAGGACATGGGTGTGATCCAACTGGAGTGGCGCGCCACCCGGCCGGAGATCGCCGGCCTGAACCAGCACAATTTTGTCACCGGCGAGGCGGCGGTGGACATGGTGGTGAGCCAGATCCACAACAATGAAACGGGGGTACAGGAGTTCCCCCGGGCGACCCTGATCGGAGCGACCTGGATGGACGGGCAGAGCGTGCGGACGCAGTCCGCTCCCACCCCGCGTCCCAAGCGCCGCGTGAGCCGGGCCCGTTAGGCGCTCGACCGGACGGACGTTCGGTCGGGGCGAGGGCGCGGCCGGATCACGTCGGCGGTCCGCGTGTCCGGATCGGTCTAATAAGTAACAGGCGTTTCTTGCTATAAAAAAGACTTGTCATGCTTAAAGATTAATAATTATTAATCACCTCTCTTACCCAACCCCCCAACCGTATGACCACCCGATCCACCGCCCTGTTCAGGCGGGCCGCAGCTTGCGGCTTCGCCTTTGTTGCCCTCAGTGCCTTTGCCCAGGTAGCCGCGCCGGCGGCGAAGTCCGAGACCATCGTCCTGCCAACCTTCACCGTTTCCACCGAGCAGGACGTCGGCTACCGCGCGACCAACTCCGTCTCCGCCACCCGCGTGGACACGCCGATCAAGGACCTGCCTTTTGCGATCAGCGCGTTCACGGGCCAGTTCATCGAGGACATCGGCGCCCTCGAGCTGCTGGACATCGTGAGCTTCGCCCCCGGCGTCACCAGCGGCGCCAAGGAGTTCACTCAGGGCAACAACCGTTATTCCATCCGTGGCTTTGACGGCGATGTGACGCCCCAGCGCAACGGCTTCAGCGGCGGCCGCTATGTGGACTCGGCCAACATCGAGCGCGTGGAAGTGGTCAAGGGGCCGGCCTCGCTGCTCTATGGCCAGATCACCCCGGGTGGCACGGTCAACTACATCACGAAGCGCGCGACCAACAAGAACTTCGTCAAGATCAAGCAACAGGTGGGCACCGACAGTTTCTGGCGCACGGATGTGGATATCAATCGCGTGCTGGTTGACGGGCGCGTCAACGGCCGCCTCATCGCCTCGTACGAGAATTCCCTGGCCTGGGCAAACCCCAGCGCCGGGCATTCGGGCGTCGTGGCCGGCAGCTTTGACGTCAAGTTGCACGACAATGTCTCCCTGATCCTCGACTTTGAAACCTTCCACAAGGTCCAGAATCCGCTGATCAGCATGAGCCCGAATCTGGCGGTGCCGATCACGGCGACCTCCGGCAATTTTGCCCGCCTGGCGGATCGCGCCCGGGCGCAGGCGTACATCGACGCCGGTAATCTCAACCTCGGTTTCATCGGTTATCCTCCCTTGCCCCGTGACTTCAACTATCCCGGCGACGGCGATTATCGCACCTCGGATTTCAACAACTTCAACGCCGAGTTGAACGTGAAACTGGGCACCAACTGGCGCGCCCGCGCCAACTTTGGCTGGGATGACTACAAGCTCAGCAACAAGCTGACCGGTCTGGCTGAGTTCACGACCAACCCCACCGCCAGCTATCTCGCCACCAAGAACCGGTTTGACTATGTGGCCGAGTTGGCCGCCAACCCGGCCGCCGTGCTGGCCGATCCGACCAAGACGGCCAGCTCCCTGCTGACCCGCCGCAAGCGCCTCGAGGAATCCGGTGGAGACACGCGGACCTACCAGGCGGAAATCTCCGGCCTCGTCGAAATTGGTGGAGTCAAGGTGAAGCCGCTCTTCGGCGTGCTCCTCAGCCAGATCGGCACGAACGGTTTCCGTCGGGCCAGCAACACCACGCCCCCGACCACCACCCCGAACGCCAGCACCACGCCGGGCCAGCATTTCCAGCCCTGGGATTACAACAATCCCGCCACCTGGGACCACACGCCCACCTACAACACGGCGGACATCCCCAACATCGAGGTCTTCAACAACACGCATGGCGAGGAAAGCGCCGCCTATGCCCTGTTGAATGCGAGCTTCTTCAAGGACCGCCTCATCCTGATCGGCGGCGCCCGTTACAACAAGACCTGGACCATCGGCACCAATTTCCTCCCTACGGTGGCCACGACGCCGGGACCGGCCACCGTCGGCTCCAAATATGAGGAGAGCGCCACCACGCCGCAGTTCGGTGTCGGTTTCAAGGTGCGCCGTGACATGCTGCTGTTCGCCAATTACTCCGAGTCGTTCTTCATCGAGGAGCGTTCGTTGACGGCATGGAATCCCGCCTACAACCCGTCGCTGCCTTCCGGTGCCGGCAACCCGGTCACCGTCTCCACGCCCGCCAAGCCCACCACCGGCAGCGGATACGAGGTGGGGGTGAAGACCGATTTCCTGGAAGGACGCGTGTCCTCGACCGTTTCCCTGTTCCACCTGGAGCGCGTCGATCGCGTGCTGCGCTTCCGCCAGACCGCCCCGGACGGCACCTTCCCGACGCTCAACAGCCAGGGTACGGTTGACCAGAGCGAAGGCGTCGAGGTTGAACTCACCTGGTCCCCGATGAACAACTGGCAGGTTTATGCCAGCTACACCGGGATGGATATCAAGACGACCAAGGCCGAGTTTGCGACCAATCCCGTCTACAGCGGTGCTCCCCTTACCGACCTCGCGACGCAAGCCGCCTACGTGGCCGCCTACAACGAAGCCAAGGCCCTCATTTTGGGCGCGGTGCCGGAAGGTTCCGCGGAGCATCTGGCCTCGCTGTGGTCCCGCTACAGCTTCGTCGACGGTCCGCTCAAGGACTGGTGGATCGGCGCCGGCTTCGTCTACACCGGTGACAAGGCCCAACGCTCGGCCAACCCCACGCTCTTCCTCGATTCCAACATCATCTACGACATGACGGTGGGTCGCGACTGGAAGATCGGGAAGCAGAAATGGTCCGGCACACTCGCCGTGAAGAACCTGGCCGACACCCAATATTGGAATGCCAACCAGTCGCGCGGTGCCCCGCGCCGCTTCATCCTGACCGTGTCGACGAAGTTCTGAGGAACCGGACACGTTTGCCACCGCCAAGGCCGCCTACGGGCGGCCTTTTTTTTCGACCTTCGCAGGCGGGCCCGCTCACACCCGGCGCCCGCGCGAGGCGGGGCGGTTCATTTTGGCGGAAGGGGCCGGCTGCCGGACGGTGTTATGCACCGTACAACCCCGCCTGCTCATGCCTACCAACCATTTCCCCAGCGTTCTGCTCCTCCTCGGGCTGGCTCTCGCTGTCCCGGCCCCCGCGCAGTTCTTTTCGTCGTCGGCCGACTATGTCCCGCTGAAGATCATTCAGACGACCCGGCCTACGTTCCCGATGAAGCTGCAAAATACCGTCGTCATGGAAGGT
>JBDKHE010000014.1:0-4182 GCA_039797805.1 Verrucomicrobiota bacterium | reverse complement strand
CCGAGAGAAAGAGAAAGTTTAAGAGAAAGATCCAGCTCTTCGCCTCCTGCTCACCGCTCACTTCATAGTCTCCGCTCACTGCTCACCGCTGGCGCCCTACGCCCGCCTTCAACTTAAACTTAAGACTTAAACTGGGAGTTCCCTTCTCCTTTCTCCCTTCGCCTTTCTCCCGCCCCCCGATCCCAGACCAGATAACTTTTTGACCACGGATTACACAATTTAACACGGACGGAACAAGTGTAGGTGCGTCGCTTGACGACGCCCGTGATGCCCGAACCGGGTGCCGTCAAGCAGCACCCCTACATTCAGCCCCGCGCTCCTCCTTCCAAAATCGCCCTTGGTACTTGTTACTTCTGCCTTCGCCTTTCTCCCGCCCCCCCCAGAACCCCGATCCCAGACCCGAGACCCCAAATCCCCGACCCCAGCTCCGGCTCCTCGCTCCCTGCGCTCCACGCTCCCTTCATGAAAGTCCCCTTCCTCGACCTCAAAGCCCATCACGATCCCATCCGGCAGGAAGTCATGGCGGCGATGAACGCCGTGATTGACGAAAACGCCTTCGCCGGCGGCAAGTTCGTCACCAAGTTCGAGGAGGAATACGCGAAGTTTTGTGACACCAAGTTCAGCGTGGGGGTCGGCAACGGCACCGATGCCCTCTGGTTTGCCCTGCTCGCCAAAGGGGTCGGCCCGGGTGACGAGGTCATCACGGTCCCCATGACGTTCATGGCCACGACCGAGGCGATCAGCTATGTAGGGGCCAAGCCCGTCTTCGTCGATATCGACGAGACCACCTACACGATGAATGTCTCCCAGATCGAGGCGGCCATCACCCCGCGGACCAAGGCCATCATTCCGGTCCATCTTTTCGGCCAGTGCGCTGACATGGACCCCATCCTTGCCATCGCGAAAAAACACCATCTCGCCGTGATCGAAGACGGCGCCCAATCGCAAGGCACGCTCTACAAGGGTCGGAAGTCCGGTTCCATGGGGGACGCCGGGGCCACGAGCTATTATCCCGGCAAGAACCTGGGGGCCTGGGGCGAGGCGGGGGGTATCACGACCAACGATCCCGCGCTACGCGAGCGCATGGTCATGTTCCGCGAACATGGCCAAAAGAAAAAATATTTCCACGACGTCATCGGATGGAATGGCCGCATGGACGGCCTGCAGGCCGCCGTGCTCTCCGTGAAGCTGAAGTACCTCGACAAGGCCAACGACGGACGCCGCCGCGCCGCCGCTCGCTACCACGAGATGCTGACCGGGACTCCGGGACTCATTCTGCCGATCGAGGCCGCTTACTCGCGGCACATTTATCACATTTTCGCCGTGCGCGTCAGCCACCGCGACACGCTGATGAAGTTGCTGGGTGACCGAGGCATTGGCACGGGCATCCACTACCCGGTCTGTGTGCACCTGCAAAACGCCTACGCCAGCCTCGGCCACAAGCAGGGCGATTTCCCCGTCAGCGAAGCCTGCGCGGATTCCTTCCTGTCCCTGCCGATGTTCCCTGAGTTGACCGATGCCCAGATCGACACCGTCGTCGCCGCCCTGAAGGAATGCCTGCCGCTGGCCGGCCGGACCTGACATTGCTGGAGAGGCTGCGCTTCCGTGTAGGGGTGCCGCTTGACGGCACCCGGATCGGACATCGGGCGCGGGCGTCGTCAAGCAACGCCCCTACGTCGTGAATGAGATAGCAAAACGGGCGTCGTCCAGCGACGCCCCTACGTCGTGAATTTGATTGCTCCTTGCGGCAAAACGGGCGTCGTCAAGCGACGCCCCTACGGGAAAGGGAAAATCGAACCGGACCACGGCCGTTGCCTTTTGTAGGGGCGCCGCTTGACGGCGCCCGGTCTTGGGCCTTTATGAGCCCATGGATTCGGCGGATCGGCCAAATCGACGAACGGATGCGCTCCACTGCGGGCGGGTTTCTGCGGCCGGAGAGAAATATTTTATAACGTTAGTGACCAAAGATCGCGAGCCATGGCTCGCGGCAGCAGGAACCCAGGATGTTCTGTCAGCAGTCCTGCGAACGTGGCACACTGAACGCGATGGCCGCATTCTCGCCGCGATGACCATGCCGGATCACGCGCATGTGCTGATCGAGTTGGGGAGTTTGCTTACTGTTGGCCAGGCAGTCGCTCGTTGGAAATCTTCGGCCCGTCGTCGCGCAGGATTTGTCCAGTCTTTCCAACGCGATTTTTGGGAACATCGATTGAGGCCGGAGGAAGACATCGAGGACTACGGATTGTACATGTTTCTTAATCCCTATCGGGCTCGTTTGCTGAAAACCGATGATACGTGGCCGGGCTGGTGGTTGCCGGATCCCGGGCTGTTCAGGTTTCCTTGTAAATTGTGCGGCAGCGGCGGCCCTCCCCCGGAATGGGTGGAATGGCCGGACGAGAAATTCTCGAATCTGGCCCATGGCGAGTGACCGAGGACGGCCCGCGTAAGCGTCTTTCGATGCCTCTTGTAGGGGCGCCGCTTGACGGCGCCCGGATCGGTCATCAAACCGGCCATCAACACGGGCGTCGTCAAGCGACGCCCCTGCGGGAACGTCGAGCAAACCGGGCGTCGTCAAGCAACGCCCGTACGGGAACCGGAATCTCGAACCGGCCGTCGCTCGCTGCCTTGTGTAGGGGTGCCGCTTGACGGCACCCGGCTTGGGCGTCGCGACGGTGAACGCGCGTGGCCGGCAAACCGGGCGTCGTCAAGCAACGCCCCTACAGCGTGAATGAGATAGCTCCTTGTAGGGGCGCCGCTTGACGGCGCCCGGTTTTTGAGGTGGCGCATTTCCAAAACGGGCGTCGACGAGCAACGCCCCTACCTGATCGCCAATATTCGTGATGATTTGTGTAATTCGTGTCTCTCTGATCCAAAGGATTTGGGGCAATTCAGTCCCAAGCCTATTTACTGATGTCACCCCCTGAATCGACGCCTCAACGGACATGACCCCTCCCGCTACCAAAATCCCGGCGGTGCAGGTGCTCAATCCCCTGACTCTGGCGGAGTGGGATGAACGGCTGCGGCGTCTGCCCGGGGCCGGATTCTTCCATTCGCAAGCCTGGGCCCGGGTCCTCCACGGCACTTATGGCTACGATCCTGTCTATCTGGTTCAGGCGGCCCCGGACGGGAGTTGGCTGGGCCTGCTGCCGCTGATGGGCATTCGGAGCTGGCTCACCGGGCGGCGCGGTATTTCCCTGCCCTTCACCGACGAGGTCGAGCCCCTGGTTCCGGATGCCGCGACCTTCGACGCCCTGTTTCGGGCGGGGCAAAGCCTCGCCGAGCGATCCCACTGGAAGTATCTGGAATGCCGCGGCGGTCGGTCCTGGCGCCCCGAGGCAGCGGCCTCGACCTCCTTTCTGCACCATACGCTGGACCTGACGATCGGTGAACCGGCCCTGTTGGCAGGCTGCGATGACGCCGTCCGGCGGGCGATCCGCAAGGCGGAGAAAAGCCAGGTGGAAGTCACCTTTTCCCGGGACGCCGGGGCTGTGCACGATTTCTACCGCTTGTTGGAGCTGACGCGGCGGCGCCACGGCGTGCCCCCGCAGCCCTACGCCTTCTTTGAGCAGATCCACCGCCAGGTCATGGCCGGTGGACACGGCCAGGTCGTTCTCGCCCGGCACCAGGGCAGGCCCGTGGCCGGGGCCGTGTACTTCCAGTTCCAAGGTCGGGTGATCTACAAATTCGGCGCCTCGGATGAAACCCAGCAGCAGCTCCGGGCCAACAATCTGGTCATGTGGCGGGCTATCCAGCACTTCACCCGGGAAGGCCAGGTGGAGCTCGATTTCGGTCGCACCTCCCTCGGCAATACCGGCCTGCGCCAGTTCAAACGCAGCTGGGGCACCCAAGAGGAGACCCTCAGCTACCTGCGGTACGATTGTCGCCAACGCACCTTCGTCACCGCCCCGGACGAAGCCGAGGGCTGGCACAACCGCATTTTTCGGGCGATGCCCCTGTCCTTGTCCCGCTTGGCCGGCCGTGTGCTCTATCGGCACATCGCGTGATGGAGGACAGCGGACAAGGAAGTAAGGAGCAGGGGGCGAGGGGCAGGGAGCCAGCAGGAAAACCCGCTCACTGCTCACTGCCCGCTCTCCGCACACTGCTTACTGCTCACCGCTCACTCTCAACTCTCCGCGAACGCGAGTCTAGGTTGGCACTGTTCCGGCGTGCTCGCCGGACATG
>JBDKHE010000013.1:0-9416 GCA_039797805.1 Verrucomicrobiota bacterium | reverse complement strand
ATCGTCGTGTCCTGGTCGGTCGAGAACTTCGGCACCAACCTTCCGACGCTGGTTTCCACCCGGCAGGGCAACCTCTACGAGCTCGCCCAGTTTTACGGACACAAGCTCCTGGACTTCGACGTACCCGACGATTTCGCCGCCGCCTTCCGCGGGCCGGCCTTCGGCATCCCTGGTTGCCGGCGTCTCGCGGGTGTCCAGGACCGTCCGTTCATCGGCACCATCATCAAGCCCAGCATCGGCCTGACCCCGGCGCAGACCGCCACCATGGTGAAGGAACTGGTCGAGGCGGGGATCGATTTCCTCAAGGACGATGAACTGATGGCCAACCCGCCGCACTCGCCGTTCGACGCGCGGGTCGATGCGATCATGCGGGTCATCAATGCCCACGCGGACCGCACCGGCCGGAAACCGTTCTACGCTTTCAACCTCAGCGACGAACACGACGCGATGCACCGGCACTACGACAAGGTCGTCGCCGCCGGCGGCAACTGCGCGATGATGAGCCTCAACAGCGTCGGCCTCAGCGCGGCCAAGAAGATCTGCGACCGCGGCCAGCTCGCCATCCACGGTCACCGCAACGGCTGGGGCATGCTCAACCGTCATCCCTTGCTCGGCATGGAGTTTCCCGCCTACCAAAAACTCTGGCGCCTGGCCGGCGTGGACCAGCTGCACGTAAACGGCATCGGCAACAAGTTCTGGGAACCCGACGACTCCGTCGTCCGCTCCATCACTTCCTGTCTCGCACCCGCACCGCTCGGCAAACCGGTGCTCCCCGTCGTCTCTTCCGGCCAATGGGGCGGCCAGGCCCCCGAGACCTGGCGCCGCACCCAGACGGTTGATCTGCTCTACATGGCCGGCGGCGGCATCCAGGCGCATCCCGACGGCCCCGCTGCAGGCGTGGAGTCACTCCGCCTCTGGTGGCGGGCCGCCACCGAGGGGCTCGACTACGCCGGCGCCATCGCCCGCTACCCCGCCCTCGCCAAGTCCGCCGCCAAGTTCGGCCGTTCCTCATAGATCTTATCCGTCCTCCATGTCCGATTCTCATCTCCAACTCGCCTACTTCGCCGACGATTTCACCGGGGCCACCGATGTCCTCGAATCGCTGGCGCGCGCGGGCCTGAAGGTCCGGCTCTTCCTGGAGCCGCCGACTCTGGAGCAATGCCGCGGACTCGACGCGATCGGGGTCGCCGGTCTCACCCGTTCACTGGCGCCCGACGCAATGGACGCCGTGCTGCGGCCCGCGTTGACGGCCTTGCGCGACCTCGGTCCGCGCCACGTTCACTACAAGGTCTGTTCCACTTTCGATTCCTCTCCGACGGTCGGCAGCATCGGCCGCGCCATTGAGGTCGGTGCGGCCGTCTTTGGCGGACGCCCCGTTCCCGTGCTCGTGGCCGCTCCCGCGCTGGGTCGGTACTGTGCCTTCGGCCACCTTTACGCCGGGTTCGGCATTGGCAGTGCCGGTGCCATCTACCGCCTGGACCGCCATCCGGCCATCAGCCGCCATCCCGTCACCCCCATGACCGAAGCCGATCTGCGCGTGCACCTGGGCAAGCAAACCGGCCAACGCATCGGACTCCTCGACGTGACCGCGCTGGACGCAGCCCCGGCCGCCACCACCGCCGCCCTCCAAGCCCAGCTAGCAACTGGCGCGCAGATCGTTCTCATCGACGGTCTCAACGACGCCCACCTCCTCCGCGCCGGGACCCTCATCGACGGTCTCGCGAACGAAGGCCCGCTCTTCTCCGTCGGTTCCTCCGGCATCGAGTCCGCCCTCACGGCGCATTGGGCCGGCAAGGCGAGTCCGCGCGAGGAGTCGCGCGCGCCCAAGCTGCCGCCGCGCACCGCGCCCTTGCTCGTCGTGTCCGGCAGCTGCTCCACCGTGACCGCCGGCCAGATCGACTGGGCGCTGGCCCACGGATTCACCGGCATCCGGTTTGATCCGCAGTCGCCGGACCAGCCCGCCATCCTGCAAGCCGCCCTCAACGCCCTGAAAACAGGAACCCACGTGGTGATCTACACCAGCCGTGGTCAGGCCGACAGCGTGGTGACCGCAGAGACACTGGGAACCCAGCTCGGCGCGCTGACCCGGCACATCCTCGCCGAGGCCAAGGTGCAGGGGCTCGTCATCGCCGGCGGCGACACCTCCAGCTATGTCGCCCGCGCGCTCGGCATCACCTCGCTGGAAATCCTCGCCCCGCTCGCCCCCGGCGCTCCGTGGTGCCGGGCACAGGCTCCCGGTGCGGCGGTCGACCAGCTTCCCGTCAACTTCAAGGGCGGCCAGGTTGGCGCCGAGAACTATTTCGCCACGGCCGCCAGATCCTGACGTTTCCCGCTTCCCTCCCCTTTTTTCCAATCCCTCATCCCATCTTAATGAAGAAGACCCTCGCTCTCATCCACACCTCCGCAACGCTCGTGCCCGTCTTTGGCCAGCTCTGTGCCGCCAAACTCCCCGGGGTCGACACCTTCAATATTGTCGATGACAGCCTCGTGCGGGCGATCGGCCTCAAAGGCGGCATTACCCCCGATATTGCGGCGCGCGTGGCGGCCTACCTGGCGTCGGCCGAATCCGGCGAAGCCGATTATATTTTGGTGACCTGCTCCTCGATCGGCCCGGCCGTCGATGCCGCCGCCGCGGGCGTGAAGGTGCCGGTGCTCCGCGTCGACCAGCCCATGGCGGACGAAGCCGTCAGGTCCGGCCGCCGCATCGGAGTGATTGCCACGCTGCCCACCACGCTCAATCCCACCATCGAGTTGGTGCGCCGCCGCGCCGCTCTCGCAGGCAAGGAAATCGTAGTGACCTCGCGCCTGTGTGCGGGTGCCTTCGAGGCGCTGATGGCCGGCGATGCCGACAAGCACGATGCCATCGTCAGCGCGGCCCTGCGGGAACTCTCCGCCCAGGTCGACGTCATCTTGCTGGCCCAGGCCTCGATGGCCCGGGTCGTCGAAACGCTCGCCCCATCCGAGCGCAAAGCCCTGATTCTCTCCAGCCCAGCCCTCGCCATCGACTATGTCGCCAAACAGCTTTGATCCCAGATTGGGCCTCCCAGACTCACCGCCGCCCTGGGCGGCGCCCGGGGGCTCGAAGCCTACGCCGACCTGAAAGGCGACTGGCTCCGCGGCCTCCGCGCGCAGGGCATTTCCCGCTGACAACCCCTCCCTTTTTACCCCACCATGCTACGCTTCCGCCAACTCTGCCTTGTCCTTGCCGGCTTCGGCCTGCTCGGTCTTCTCGTCGGTCTCTTCACCGACTCGCTCGCCCTGTGGCAACCCTCCGCCGTGGTTTTGGCGGTCGGCCTGGCCATCGGCATTGGCGCGGTCCCGTCCTTCAAGGTCTACCAATTCACCCTCTGGATCATCGCCACGGTGACCGTCGGGCTGACTTATCCCGACCGGGTCCTGCACTGGGGCGACTTCGACCTGCGCAACAAATGGCTCATCCTCATCGCCGTGCAGACCGTCATGTTTGGCATGGGCACGCAGATGAGTCTGAAGGACTTTCTCGGTGTGATGAAAATGCCCTGGGGCGTGGTCGTCGCCGTGCTCGGCCAGTTCACCATCATGCCGATCGTCGGCTGGACTCTCACCCGGGTGTTCCATCTGCCGGATGAAATCGCCGCCGGCGTGATTCTGGTCGGCTGCTGCTCAAGTGGACTCGCCTCAAACGTCATGTGCTACGTCGCCAAGGCCAATCTCGCGCTCTCCATCACCGCCACGTCGATCACCACCATGCTCGCGCCGTTCATGACCCCGATGTGGATGAAGCTCCTCGCGGGAACCTTGGTGGATGTCCGCTTCTTCGGCATGATGGTCGACATCGTGAAGATCGTGCTGGTCCCGATCGGCGCCACCATGTTGCACGACTATCTGAAAAGCGCCTCACCCCGCGGACGGTTGCTCGTCCATGGTCTGGCCGGCCTCGGCGCCGCCTGGGCGGGGTTTCTGATTCTCGGTGGTTTTGCCTGGCTTGGGGCCGGACTCTCCGCGGACGGTCGCACCGCGCTTGAACTGTCCGCCTTTGTCATGGGTGCCAGCACCGCCGGTGTCATCTACCACCAGCTGACCCGGCTCTGGCCGAAGATCGATTCGCTCATGCCGCGGCTCTCCATGCTCGGCATCATGTATTTCACCACCATCACCACCGCCGCCGGCCGCGACAATTTGCTGAAAGTCGGCGGCACACTCTTCGTCGTCGCGGTCCTGCACAATGCCCTCGGCTACTTCCTCGGCTACTGGGGCGCCCGGGCCGGCGGACTCGACAAGGCCTCCTGCCGCACGGTCGCGATCGAGGTCGGCCTGCAGAACGGCGGCATGGCCTCCGGTCTCGCCGGCGCGATGGGCAAGCTTGCCACGGTCGGTCTCGGGGCCGCCGTCTTCGGTTCCTGGATGAACGTCTCCGGCTCCATCCTGGCCAACTTCTGGGCAAAACGTCCGGTGGATCCGGCACCCAACAAGTCCTGAGCATGCGTGGGTGGCGCCAGTTCCTCGTGTTGACCCTGACCAGCCTTGCGCTGGCGGCCAGCGACGCCACGTGGACCAGCCCCGCCACCGGACTATCGCTGCCCTTGACCATACTGGCGCCGACGTCGCCGGCATCGCCCGGGGCCTTGCTCCCGGTCGTCTTCTACCTCGAAAACCTCGCGGCCCCCCGGGTCGGCACCGACTCCGACGAGGCCATCATCCGTGACCTGCGCGCCGCCGGTCACCTCGTGGTCGTTCTCGACTACGCCCATCATCCGCGGGCCCGCACACCCACCCTCGAACAGGATCTGGTGGCCCTGCGCCGGCAGCTGCAGCAAAAGAGCCTGCTCGCCGGCCAGCCCATCGATCCGGCTCACCTCTTCATCGTGCCGTCCGGTCACCGGCTTTTGCGCGATGTCGTCTTCTACCGTGACGATGCCCGCACCCTCGCCCTGGACCTCATTTACCCCAGCAACCCCGCCCGACCCGTCGGCGCGGTGCTGGAGTTCTCCTGCGACAACGCCAATCGCATGAGCAACTTCTCCCTGGATTTTTGCACCGATACCGTCCTGCCCATCGCGGCCAGTGAAGGACTCGCCGTCGCCATGGCTGACCACCCGGTTGCCGCGCCCTATCAGGGACTCGACCCGATGCCCGACAGCGCCCGCAAAGCCAAAGCCGCCGTCCGCACGCTCCGTGCCGTGGGATCTACTCTCGGACTCAACGGTCGCATCGTTCCGGCCGGCTTTTCCCGCGGCAGCGGCATGGCCCTGCTGCTGGCGACCACGCTGGACCACCCGGAGTTCGACGGATTCGGCGAACATCCCGGCATCGACAGCCGGGTCCAGGGCGCCGTCGTGATGTCCGGACGCTTCACCTACCTCGACCTCCGGCCCGATGACAAAATGATCCCGCGCTACGAAAAGGCCTGGGGCACGCGCTCGGACCATAGGGACATCTGGCGCGCCCACGGCGCGCTCGACTACCTCACGCACCCCACCGTTCCGCTCTTCCTCACCATCAACGTCACCGAGTCACCGGACGCCCTGCACCAGATGGATGTCCTCAAGCGTCGGCTGCAGGAACTTTCCAGCCCCTTTGAATGTCAACCCGAGTTGGAGCCGCGCGGCCACCGGATGCCCTTGGATCCCGCCGTGCTCGTACCGCTTCATCGTTACCTGCAGGGCCAGCTGCACGCGACGGACCACCTCGAGACCATCCACCCCGCCCGACCATGAAACCCTCCCTGCTGTCGATTTTGCTCGTCCCGTTGCTTGCCACGGCCCAAGCCCCGAATCCCGCCGAGCCCCAGGCAACGGCGCCCGTGACCGAAAGCGCCATCCAGCGCGAGGAAGTCCTGCGCCCACCCGAACCCGGCCGCTTCAAGTCCCTCTTCCAGCCTTTTCGCACGGACTCCGCCGCGCTTTCTCCGGACGGCCGCTACCTCGCGTATTCGGTCCGGGAAAACGATGCGGTCTCCGTCATCGTGATCGAGATCGACCACCCGGAAAAGGTGCTCTCCCGGGTGCAAGTGATCAGCGACGGCGCGGCCACCCCGATGCTCGCCATCAACCAGCGGGAAAAGACCCCGGGCCGCATCAATTGGCTCGGCTGGGTGTCCCCGACACGCGTCGCGGTGGAGACCAACCAGGTGTTTTCCCGGACCGCCGGTGCCGATCTGGCCTGGCGCAGCTGGCGCGGTGCGGTGCTGGCCTTCGATGCCGACGGCGGCAACGCGAAGCGCATCGCCAGTCCGGACGATCTGCCCGAATACCTCAGCGACAGCGGGGCGGACAGCAGCTTCTCGGTCGCGCGGGGCAACAGCAGCGGTTTCAACTCCCGCGTGGCCACGCCGGACACCCCCACGCCTGTGCCCGGGGAGCCGGTCACCGAGGCGCCGGCCAACACCCTGGACGTCCCGCTCACCGATCTGACTGCCGATGCCTCGTTGACCAACGCCGGCACGAGCGAACCACGCACGATGCACGTCTTTGATTTCGACCACGCGCACCCGGGCGCGATCACCCTCGTGGTCACCGGTTCACCGCGCGCCGCCGGCAACCACTCGATTGAGTTCTTCAGCCTTGATGCCCAGACCGGCAAGCTCACCAGCCTGGCCTACGACACCCTGCTGAACACGCGATCCGGGCTCCTGGACCGGCAGGGCCGGATCCGCCTCACCATCCCGAGCACGCTGCTCTCCAGTTTCCCCTTCCGTTATGACTACCTCGGACCCAAGGGGCTGAACCGCCCCCGCTCGCTCAGCGAGATCGCGGGGATCGATGGATTCAAGGTCTCCCCGGACAACTACTTCGGCGCCCGCGCCATTCCCCTGGGCTTTGATGAGAACCCCAACCTGTTTTATTACGCCTCCAACCTGACCCGGGACACCTACGGCATCTACAACGTGGATCTCACCACCGGCCAGCGCGGGAAACTCGCCATGGAGAATCCCGTCTTCGATCTCATCGGACCACCCACCGCCGGATTCCCCGAGCCAAGTCCCCTGGTCTTCGACCGCCATTCCCAACAACTGGCCGGCATCCGCTACGACAACGCGCTCCGCACCACCGCCTGGATCGATGCGGATCTGCGGGCCTACCAGGCGGAGTTTGAGAAAATGTATCCCGGCCGCAGCGTCACCATCACCGGCTGGGACCGCGAGAAGAAGCGGCTCCTGGTCGCGACCGAGGGTCCGGCCGATCCCGGCTCGTTTTTGGTGTTCGATGCCGGGACCAGCCGGCTCATGGAGTTTGTCCGCCGGGCCCCGTGGATCGACCAGCAGCAAACCCACCTCACGCTGCCCTTCTCGTATGCAACCAAGGACGGTGCGCGCATCTCCGGCCTGGTCACGGCGCCGCGCCAGCCGCGCATCACGCCCATTCCCGTCGTCGTGCTCTGCCCGGACCAACCCTGGCTGCGGGTGAGTTCCTCTTTCCAGGCCGATGTCCAGGCCCTGGCTGACATGGGCTTCGTCGTCGTGCAGCTCAACGGCCGCGGCGCCTGGGGCCTCGGACTCAAGCAACGCCAGTCCCTCACCACCGGCTACGATCTCGTGCAGGTCGACGACATCGTGACCACCCTCGACGGCATCGCGAAGCTCTTCAAGGTGAACGCCCGTCGCGTCGCCCTCATGGGCCGCGGCCATGGCGGCTTCATCGCCCTGCGCGCCTTGCAGGAACACCCGGACCGGTTCCGCTGCGCCATCGCGATCGAGGCCCCCGTCGACCTGAAGGACTGGCTGGAAACGCAGCGGTGGAGCAATGACGATATCCAGCCCTACCTGACCCGCCACTGGCTGGGCGACGCCGCCCGCCTCAAGGCCGCTCCCCTGGTCAGTCATCCCGAGCGCATCACCAAGCCGATCCTGATGCTCAATTATCCCGGGCTCGACGGCGAACCCCGCAGCCGTGCCTACCTCACCGCCAGCACCCTGGCCGGCCGGGTAAAACGCCAGGGCACCGCCGTGACCTTTGCCGACCTGCCCACCGATTACATGCAGGGCCTGCCCGCCGCCCGCGCCGAGGTGTTTGACCACATCGAGGAATTCCTGAACGTGAACATCTACGACTTCAACGTGCGCCTGCCGGAGCTGCAGATCATCAAGTAACCCCTCCCATGAAAAAACTCGGTCTCGGTGTCCTCGGTCTCGGCGAAGGCCGCAGCATCATCTCCGCCGGCATCCACAGCCCCCTGTGGGATGTCGTCGCCCTGTGCGATCTCAACAAAGAGCTCGGCGGGGAACGTTGCGCGGAGTTCAACCTGCCTCCGGGTATCTTCACCGCGTCCCTCGATCTGCTCCTCGCCAATCCCGCGGTGGATGTCGTCGGCATCTACACCCCCGACCACCTGCACGCCGAGCACGTCCTCCGCTGTCTCCGGGCCGGCAAACACGTCATCTGCACCAAGCCCTTCCTCCACGACCTCAGCCGCGCCCGCGAGGTGCTGGAGGTGGCGCAACAGTCCGGCCGACGCGTGATGGTCGGACAAAGCTCCCGCTTCTTCGCCCCTTTCGCCCGGCAGCGCGCGCACCACGCCACCGGCGTGCTCGGCGAACTCAACACCGTCGAGGCCTACTACAACGCCGACCACCGCTGGTTTCTCGCCAAGGGCTGGGCCCAGACCGACGCCTTCAAATGGCTCTACGGCGGGCTCAGCCATCCGGTTGATTTCATCCGCTGGTACCTGCCCGCCATCGACGAGGTCATGGGCTACGCGCGGCTCAGCGAAAACGGCCGCGCCGGCGGCCTCGCGCACGACGACACGTTCCATTTCATCTACAAGGCGAAGGACGGCCGCATTGCGCGGGTCAGCGGCACGTATTCCGCGCCGGTCACGCCCACGTCCCGCGACAGCAACATGAGCTGCATTTTGCGCGGCGCGCTCGGCGCCAGCCAGGCCGACTACTACGACCTGCGGTATGCGTGGAAGACCGACACCCAGTCCGTCGTCGAGACTTTTGAGGATCAGGACGCCCATTTCTTCCGCTTCGGCGGCCACTCGCACCACGCCGGCGAGTACCAGAATTACATCGAGTACTTCGCCCGCTGTCTCACCGAAGACGTCAGCCCCAAACCCGACGCCGCCGAAGGCATCGTGACCGTCGCCCTCATGCAGGCCATGGAGGAATCCACCAAGACCGGCGCCCCGGTGAAAGTGCGCGCCGTCCTCGCGCGCTACGGTCTGGAAGCTCTGGCCGATGACTCATCGTGAAAACTGAAAATCGGTCATCGCAAATCTGACATTTCCCGCCGGCCGAACTCTCCCATTTCAAGATTCCCGATTCCCGATGCCCGATTTCAAGATTCCTCCCCTAAATATTGCCGCCTTGTCTTTCCTCGCCGTCGCCACCCTGACGGCCGCCGCGCCCGCTGCCACCCGCCCCGCCGTCACCCCTTTCCCTACCGGCAAGCCGCGTCTCGTCTCGGCCGAGACGATGCAGCGCATCCACTCGGAGG
>JBDKHE010000012.1:0-2585 GCA_039797805.1 Verrucomicrobiota bacterium | reverse complement strand
GGATCCTGGTGTGTCGAGACGCTCACGCGCCAGCTGGCCACCAAGGCCTGGGCCCTGGTCCAGGAAGTCGAACGCAAGGGGGGCATGGCCGAGGCCATCAAGGCCGGCTTCCCTCAGGAGTCCGTCGACCGTCTCGCCGGCGAAAGAATTGCCGCGGTGGAAACCCGCCGCGACGGCATCATCGGCACCAATCTGCAGCCCAATCTCAAGGAGAAGCTGCCGCAGGTGGAACTGCCGGACTATGCCGCGCTCGCGGCCCGCCGCGCCCGGCAGGTGGCCAACTATCGTTTGGCTCAGGAGCCCGAGCACGGGGCCGAGGTGATGCAACGGCTCGAAGGCATCCTCGGGGCAACGGCCGCCACCCGCATGAAAAAACTCACGGAAGCGTTCGGCCATGGGGCCACGATCGGTGAGGTTTCCAAGGTGTTGCGCGCCGGCCGGACGGATGAAGCGACCGTCAAGCGGGTGCAGATCCGCCGTCGCAGCTCCCCGTTTGAGGCGCTGCGCCGCCGCACCGACGCGGCCCTGGCCCGCACCGGGGCCCGGCCCAAGGTCTTCCTCGCCAACCTCGGTCCCCGCAAACAGCACGCGGCCCGGGCCGATTTCTCCACCGGATTCTTCGCGGCCGGCGGCTTTGAGGTCGTCAGCAACAAGGGCTTCGAGACGCCCGCTGCCGCGGCAACCGCCGCCCGGGATTCAGGTGCCCCGATTGTGGTCATCTGCTCCACGGACGACAACTACCCGGACACCGTGCCGCCCCTGGCCGGCGCGCTCAAATCCGGATCGATTCCGCTGACCGTCATACTGGCCGGCTTGCCGGCGACACCGGAGCTGCAACAGCGGTTCAAGGCGGCCGGCGTGGATGACTTCATCCACGTGCGCGCCAACTGCGCCCAGATGCTCTCCCGTATGCTGGACCAACTCGGCCTCTAATCTTCCACCACATGAAATTTCCCGATTACACCAAGATTGATCTTAACGCCGATGCCTTTGCCCGGGGCACCGAGAGTGCCTGGCGCAAGGCGGCTCGCGCCGAGGCCAACGGCACCAACGCCATCGAGGACTGGCCCACCTTGGAGCAGATCCCCGTGAAACCGGTGTACACGCCGGCCGATCTCGCCCCGACCGAGCATCTCGACTACACGGCAGGCATCGCGCCCTTTCTGCGCGGTCCCTATGCGACGATGTACGTGCTGAAGCCCTGGACGGTCCGGCAATACGCCGGTTTCTCCACGGCCACGGAATCGAACGCCTTCTATCGCCGCAACCTCGCGGCCGGACAGACCGGTCTCTCGGTCGCGTTCGATCTGGCGACCCACCGCGGCTACGACAGCGATCACCCTCGCGTCGTCGGCGACGTCGGCAAGGCCGGGGTCGCGGTCGACTCGGTGCTGGACATGCATGCGCTATTCCAGGGCATTCCGCTCGACCGCATCAGCGTGTCGATGACCATGAACGGCGCGGTCCTGCCCGTGCTGGCCTTCTACATCGCGGCCGCCATCGAGCAGGGTGTGAAGCCGGAAAACCTGTCCGGCACCATCCAGAATGACATCCTCAAGGAATACATGGTGCGGAACACCTACATTTATCCGCCCGGTCCCTCGATGAAGATCATTGCGGATATCTTCGAGTACACCTCGCGAAACATGCCGAAGTTCAACTCGATCTCCATCTCGGGTTATCACATGCAGGAAGCCGGCGCGACCGCCGACCTGGAACTCGCCTACACGCTGGCCGACGGCTTGGAATACATCCGCACCGGTCTCAAGGCCGGCATCGACATCGACGCCTTCGCCCCGCGGCTTTCCTTCTTCTGGGCGCAGGGCAAGAACCTGTTCATGGAAGTCGCCAAGATGCGGGCCGGCCGGCTGCTCTGGGCGAAGCTCGTGAAGCAGTTCAATCCGAAGAACCCCAAGTCAATGGCGCTGCGCACGCATTCGCAGACCTCAGGTTGGTCGCTGACCGAACAGGATCCGTTCAACAATGTCGCCCGGACCTGCGTCGAAGCGATGGCGGCCGTCATGGGCCACACGCAGTCGCTGCACACCAACTCGCTGGATGAGGCCATCGCGTTGCCGACGGATTTCTCCGCCCGCATCGCGCGCAACACCCAGTTGTACCTGCAGGCCGAGACCGGCCTGTGCAACGTGGTCGATCCGTGGGGTGGCTCCTACTACGTGGAACGGCTCACGCACGACCTCGTGCACCGCGCCTGGGGGCACATCCAGGAGGTTGAGAAACTCGGCGGCATGGCGAAGGCCATTGAGACCGGCTTGCCCAAGCTCCGCATCGAGGAGGCCGCCGCCCGCCGGCAGGCCATGATCGACTCGGGCCAGGAAACCATCGTCGGGGTCAACAAGCACCGTCTGGAACGCGAGGACCCGATGGACATTCTCGAGGTCGACAACACCGCCGTGCGCGAGGCCCAGATCAAGCAGCTGCAGAAGCTGCGCGCCGAGCGGGACCCTGCGCAGGTTCGCGCCGCCCTTGACGCCCTGACCGAGTCCGCCCGCACGGGCGAAGGCAATCTGCTCGCCTTGAGTATCACGGCCGCGCAGGCCCGCGCCACGCTCGGGGAAATCTCC
>JBDKHE010000011.1:0-2971 GCA_039797805.1 Verrucomicrobiota bacterium | reverse complement strand
GGCCATGCCATCCAGCACAAGATCGGTTACTCCATGCTCAAGGCGCGCATGGCCTTGGTGCCGGCTACGCAAATCACCTCGCAGATCCTGCCGTTCATCATCATCGGCGGCTTCTTCTTTGGCGGACTTGGCGGCATCATGCTCGATATCGGTATCATCTGCTATGCCGTGCTGACACTTTTCCACATGGTGACCTTGCCGGTTGAGTTTGATGCCAGCCGCCGGGCCAAAGTGGAACTGGTCGGCCTGGGCATCCTGGACCGTGACGAAATGCCTGGTGTCTCCCAGACGCTTAACGCCGCCGCCCTTACCTATGTCGCTGCATTTGTCACCTCGCTGATGCATCTGCTTTATCTGCTCTCGGCGCGCCGCGATTGATGACGCGGGAATCATGCGGGGCAGGCATGCGGTCAAATTCCGCACCTGCCCGCTGATCAGTGGTTTTTCGAATGGCGGAAGGGGAGGGATTCGAACCCCCGGAACCTTGCGGTTCAGCGGTTTTCAAGACCGCCGCGATAGACCACTCTGCCACCCTTCCGTATTGCTGACCGGCGAGCCAATTTCGGCTCGCAGCGTTGGCAAAAATGTCGCTGTGTCGAGTCTGCAAAACACGTCGTGGGGCCATGCGACCGGATTGTCCACATGGCTGCGATTTATCAACAAGTGCAGGAAATGCAGGGCCTCTATGGTCCCTTCACCATCGCCGAGCGGGTGGTGCAGAAGATCTGGCTGCGCCGGGACTTTGATCACCGGGCCTTGTTTTTGCAGGACGGACGTTCTCTCGTGATCCGGACGCCCGGTGCCTGGAACCTGCTCGGCGGACCCGATTTTCGTGCTGCCCGCCTGCTCGTCGACGGATTCCCCGTGAACGGAGACATTGAGGTGCATTTTAATGTTTCCGATTGGCGCGCCCATGGCCACGCGGCGGACCGCGCCTATGACAATGTGGTTTTGCATGTCGTGCTATTCCCGCCATCGGTCACCGAAGCGCCGGCCCGCAGTGGCGATGGGCGGGAGATTCCCACGCTGGTCCTGCTTCCCTTGCTCCAACGCAGCCTGGAGGAGCACGCCTCGGATGAGGCTTTGGAAAGTCTTACGGCTCGCGACGCCGCCGAGCGGATTGCGGATTTGGCCGCCCTGACCAAACCTGATTTGCTCGATCTCCTGAGGACCCGGGCCTCGGCCCGCTGGAAAATGAAGCGGCATTTTGCGGAGCTCCGTATTGCGAAGGTCGGTTGGGAAGACGCCGCTCACCAGACAGCGCTGGAGATACTCGGATATAGGCGGAACCGGGCCCCCATGCTGGGTCTGGCCACCGGACGGCCTTTGGCGGCGTGGGTCGGGGCGATGGATACCGAGGCTCTCTATGCCGAGCAGGCTGGCCGGTGGCAGTTGCAGGGTGTCCGGCCGGCCAATCATCCCCGGCTGCGCTTGCGACAATACCAGACATGGGTGAAAGGGCGGCCGGATTGGCCCGAAGTCCTTCGGATGCTTCTTCAAACTCTTCCCGAGGTCGTGCCTGACCAAAATAACAACACGGTGCGAGTCAGGCAGAGCTTCGGCATGACTGGCCTGCGCGAACGCCTCTCGGTTGAAGTACTCTGCGACACGGTTGGAGGCAGCCGGTTGGACACGCTGGTTTGCGATGGCTTTTTACCTTTGGTCGCCGCTTCAACCGGACGAGACCTGCAACCACTGTGGTTCCACTGGTTCATGGGAGATATGCCGTTTGATCTGGGGAAGGGGCTGGCGATGCTCGGTGTGGCCGGCCGAGGGGCATCCGCCTTTTGCCACGGCTGGGGCCAAGGCCTGCTCGATTGGATGACCGAACGCGACTTGCGTGCAAGTGGCTGATCTTCACAAACATTGCCGGGGGCTTGACAATGCTTCTGACGGTTCAATATCTTCACGCTCCAACAACTAGTTCACTTTCTAAGAGTGGGCCCTCGGGTCCGCTTTTTTTTTCCCATTAATCCAAACACACCATGAGCAGCGAAATCCTGTCCGTCCTCGAATACATGGAGAAGGAGAAAGGCATTCCACGTGCCGACATGATCTCCACGATCGTCAACGCGATCAAGACGGCCGCCCTGAAGGGCATCAATTCCGGCCAGGAGCTCAAGATTGAGATCAGCCCGAAGAATGGGCAGCTCAAGGCCTGGTCGTTGCTTAAAGTTGTTGATTCGGTGGCTGATCCCAAGCTGCAGATCCACATCGAAAAGGCGCAGATTTTCAAAGCTGGTGCCGTCATCGGGGATACCATTGAGAAGGAGATTGATCCTTCCTATCTCGGTCGCATCGCCGCCCAGACGGCGCGCCAGGCGATCATGCAGCGGCTGCGGGCCTTCGAGAAGGAACGCATCTACGATGACTTCAAGGACTCCGTCGGCGATATCGTGAGCGGCACCGTCCGCCGCCGTGAACGCAACGACCTCTTTGTTGATCTGGGCAAGGCTGAGGCGGTCATGCCCGGCAAGGAACAGGTCCCCGGCGAGGAATATGCTCCCGGCGAGCGCATCCGCTGCATTTTGCTCGAAATCGAGAACAGCAGCCGCGGTCCGGAGATCATTCTCAGCCGCGCCAGTCCCAAGTTTGTCCGCCGCCTGTTTGAACTGGAAGTCACCGAGATCGCAGACGGCACCGTCAAGATCGAGGCCTTTGCCCGTGAGCCCGGCTACCGTACGAAGATCGCGGTCACCAGCACCGACCCCAAGGTGGATCCGGTGGGTGCCTGCGTCGGAGCCCGGGGTGCCCGCGTGAAGAGCATTGTCCGCGAACTCGGCGGAGAGAAAATCGACATCATCCCGTATCACGCCGACACCAAGGAAATGCTCATCGAGGCACTCAAGCCGGCCGTGCCCCGCGAGATTTTGCTCGATGAGAAGAACAAGCGCATCCTGATCCGGGTGGTGAATGACGACCTGGCGGTCGCCATCGGACGCAAGGGCCAGAATGCCCGCCTGACTTCCCG
>JBDKHE010000010.1:0-7503 GCA_039797805.1 Verrucomicrobiota bacterium | reverse complement strand
GGAGACCCGGGCGAACATGCCGGAGCGAAGCTCCTCGTTGGGATTCTCCAGCGTCGCCTGCACCGAGATGTTGCGGGTGGCGGGGTCGACCTGCGAGTTGACCGCGGTGATATGTCCTTTGAAAAGCCGCGCCGGAAAGGCGTCGATTTTCACCTCAACCTCCTGCCCCGAGGCCAAGGCCGGGACGTTGCGTTGCGGGATGCCGAAATTCACAAAGATGGGGTTCAGTTTCTGGAGCGGCATCAACGGGCTGCCGCGGGGGACAAACTGGCCGACGTTCACGAGACGGATACCCACGCGACCATCGAAGGGCGCGCGCACCTGCTTTTTGGCAATCTGGGCGCTGATCGCGACGACGTCGGCCTCCGCCTGCTTCAGCGTGGCGTCCGCCTGGTCATACTCGGATTTTGACGTGGCGTTGCGGTCCCACAGATCCTTGGCCCGCTCGTAATTGATGCGCGCCAGATCGGCGCGCGCCTGGGCGGAAGCCAGCTGGGCTACCTCCACTCCGGTGTCGAACTGCACCAGCACATCGCCGGCTTTCACAGCGGCGCCGTTTTCCACGGAGATGCTCGCGATGATGCCATCGGCATCCGCCCCCAGGGTCACGCCCTGCACGGGCGCGAGAGTACCGATTGAGTCGATCATGGAACGCCACTCCACGACCATGGCGGCGGCGGTCGTGACCGCGGTGGGCGGCATGACATGTTCGACCGAGCTCATCGTCTTGATCTGGGAGACCTTGACGGCGCCGAGTGTGAGCGCGACGAGCGTGAAACCGGCAATGACAATAATGAAGTTTTTGATCATGGTGGAAGCAGGATGGTGTTGGGTGAAATCAGTTGGAGGCGGCCAGATCGGCTTGTTCCGGGTGCAAAGCGACGGCGTGCTGCTGGATCTTGCCGAGGAGGCGCACCAGGGTCCGGCGTTCGTTCTCGGACAGCGGCGCCATCATTTCGGCGATGACCTTGAAATGGCTGGGCAGCAAACCATGCAAAAACCGTTCGCCTTTGCCCGTGAGGCGGACCGACATCATGCGCCGGTCGTCCGGATCGGGTTCGCGTCGAACCAGGCCGTCGCGCTCCAACGTGTCGACCAGACCGGTCATCGTGGCGCGGGTGACTCCGGCGGCTTCGGCCAGCTCGGCCGGCGTGCGCGGCCCGCCACAAATGTCCTTCTCGGCCGATCCGGACTTGCCCATGCGGGGCTGACCACCTCGCCACAGCAGCATCAACACGCCAAACCGCCCGTGGGAAATCGCGTGGTCGGCAAGGTTTCGCTCGGTAATGGCAAAGACATCGTCGCCGGTACGCAGAAGGTGCATGAAAGCCTCCGCCGCCGAGGCATCCAGGTCTGGAAACTCGCGGGCTGCCTCGAGGAGGCACTCGTAGCGGGGAAGGTCTTTCAGGAGCAGGTGCGGCATGATCGTTGAAAAATCAGGTATATAAGGGGGCTGACTATTAGCCTCCTAATCATTTCCGCAAGGAGAGTTTTGTATCAATTCCGTCACAGCGCCCTTCCAAACAAACAAAACAGCCGGCCTGATGGCCGGCTGTTTGTAGTATTAAAGCATCCGTTGAAGGACCCGCGTGGGCAGTCCCTCCAAACGCAATCGAATTACAGGGAGTTGGCGGCGGCCACGACGGCCTCGGTGGTGATACCGAGTTCCTTCATGGCGATGTTGCCGGGAGCGCTGAGACCGAAGCGGTCGATGCCGACGACCTTGCCGTCGAGACCGACATACTTGCCCCAGAGCCCGGTGACACCCGCCTCGATGGCGACGCGCTTGCGGCAGGAGTTGGGCAACACGGACTCACGATACTCCTTGGACTGGCTGTCGAAGCGCAGGAACGAGGGAATCGAGACCACCCGGACGCCCGCACCAAGCTGCTTGGCGGCGGCCACGGCCCATTGCAGTTCGGACCCGGCGGAGAGCAGAATGTGGGTGAGCGGGGCGGTTTCCTTCACGGCCACGTAACCACCCTTGAGCACACCGTTGCGGCGGTCCGCCACGGAGATGTCATTGAGCATGGGAACGGCCTGGCGCGTCAGGGAAAGCAGCGTGGGACCGTCAGAGCGCTCGAGGGCGGCGGCGAAGGCGCCGGCCGTCTCCTCGGGATCCGCCGGGCGGATGACATCGAGGTTCGGGATGATGCGCAGACCGGTGACGGTCTCGACGGGTTGGTGAGTCGGACCGTCCTCGCCCACCCCGATGGAATCGTGGGTGTAGATGTAGACCACCGGCAGCTTGGAGAGGGCGGCGATGCGCATCGAGGGACGCGAATAATCGGCGAATACCAAGAAGGTCGCACACGACGTGCGGAAGATGCCGTCGTAGGCGACGCCGTTGTTGATCGCGGCCATCGCATGCTCGCGGATGCCGTAGCGCAGGTTGCGACCGGTGCGGTTGGCCTTGTCGAAATCCTTGTCGGCGGCGATGTAGTTCAGCGTCGAGCCGTGGAGATCGGCGGAACCGGAGATGAGCAACGGCAGCGCGGCGGCTACAGGCTGGAGGACGTCCTTGCCCGCGGCGCGCGTGGCAAGCTTGGCGTCGGCGGCGAAGGCCGGAATCTTTTCCAGCAACGCTGCGGCACTGACGGGGGTGTTGCGCGAGTCGAGCAAGGCGGCCTTGTCGGCGTTGGCTGCGCGCCAGGCCTCGTAGGTCTTGCGCCATTTGCCATAGACGCGCTTGAGGCGCTTCTTGTGCGCGGCGAAATACTCGCGCACCTCGGGGCTGACATAGAAGTGTTCAGCTGGAAGGCCGAGACCGGCGCGGGCCGAATCGGCGAACTTCGCGCCACCCTCACCGTGACCCTTCGAAGTGCCCTGCACTTCGGGAATGCCCTTGCCGATGATCGTCTTGGCGATGATCAGCTGGGGCTTGCCGGTCTTGGATTTCTTGGCCTTGTTGACGGCCTTGAGAATGGCGGCGAGATCGTGGCCGTCGGCCAGGGTCTGCACATCCCAGTTCATCGCCTTAAAGCGCAGCGCGGTGTTCTCGCTCTGCGTCTTGTCGGCCATGGCGTCGAGGGTGACGTCGTTGGAATCGTAGATGAGGATCAGGTTGTCGAGGCCCTGGTGACCGGCGAACTCGACGGCCTCCATGGCCACGCCTTCCTGCATGCAACCGTCGCCAGCGAGACAGATGACGTGGTGATCAAAGATGACATGCTCGGCCGTGTTGAAACGCGCCTCGGCCATCTTGCCCGACATGGCGAGACCGACGGAATTCCCGATACCCTGGCCGAGCGGACCGGTGGTGCATTCGACGCCGGGGGTCTCGTGGAACTCGGGATGGCCCGGGGTCTTGCTGTGCAGCACGCGGAAATTCTTCACTTCCTCGAGGGACAGGTCGTAGCCGCTCAGGTGCAGCCAGCTGTAGAGAAACATCGAGCCGTGACCGGCCGACAGGACAAAGCGATCGCGGTTCAGCCAGCGGGGCTCGTCGGGGTTGTGGACCAATGCGTGGCCGTAGAGCACGGCGCCGATCTCGGCGGTGCCGAGCGGCAGGCCGAGATGGCCGGAGGAGCACTTGTGCACGGCATCGATGGCAAGGCCACGGGCCTGGTTGGCGGCTTGGGACAGGATTTCTGTGTGTAGCTTCATGAAAAATGGAGGGAGACTCGTACGTTAACAAAATCATCCGGGGCACTGCAAAGCCCATTTTTTGGCATAAAAAAAGCGAACCCGGAGGTTCGCTTCTGAAAGACAGGGAGCAGAATCGCTCAAGCCTTGGCCGGCTTCTCGTAGCGCTGTTCCTTGACGGCCATGGCGGCCTTGCCGGTCCGGTCGCGGAGGTAATAGAGACGGGCCCGGCCGTTTTCGGCGGTCTTCTCGATCTCGATTTTCTCGACGTTGGGGGAGTTCACCGGAAACACGCGCTCGACGCCCTCGCCGTAGCTGATGCGACGGACCGTGAAGGTCTCGTGGATGCCGCTGCCCTTGTGGGCAATGACAACACCGGCGAAAATCTGGATGCGCTCCTTGTCACCTTCACGCACTTTGGTGTGCACCCGGACGCCGTCGCCGACTTTGAAGGGAACAGTGGCAGTTTTCACCTGGGAGGCGGTGATTTCATTAATGATCTGATTCATGGCTTTTTATTGAGTAAATCGGGACGAATTTTCGCGGTCTTTTCCAATTGCTGCGCGTGCCGCCACTTCTCGATTTCGCCGTGGTTGCCCGCGAGGAGCACTTCCGGCACGGACTGGCCGCGGTAAACGGCGGGACGCGTGTAATTGGGAAAGTCGAGCAAGTTGCGGGTGAAACTTTCGCTGGTCAACGACTTTTCTTCACCGAGTACGCCGGGAATGAAACGGGCGAGTGCGTCGATGACCACGGCGGCCGCCAGGGTGCCGTTGGTGAGGACATAATCCCCGATGCTGAGCTCTTCATCGATGACCGAATCCCGGATCCTTTGGTCGATGCCCTCGTAGTGACCGCTGACAAAGATAAGGTGTTGCTGCTTCGAGAGCTCCTCCGCCCGCGCGCTCGTAAAAGGCACGCCGTCGGGCGTGAGGTAGATGCGCCGACAACCCGGCGTCTGCAGCTCCTCGATCGCTGCAAACAACGGCTCGCATTTCATCACCATCCCCGCCCCACCCCCGAACGGCCGGTCATCGGTCGTCTTGTGCTTGTCGGTCGCCCAGTCGCGCGTGTTGCGGACATTGATCTCCAGCAATTTCGCTTCCCGGGCACGCCCGAGCATGCTTTCGGAAAAAAATCCGTCCAGCATGGCGGGAAAAAGCGTCAGAACATCAATGCGCATGGCAAAAGTTTCCTACCCGAGGGCCGCCCGTATCGCCAAGGCCGGAAATGAAAAGGCCCCGGATGAATCCGAGGCCGGTACCGGAGCGACAGGCGCCCGTGGCGCGCAGGCAGACTGATCAGGCCGTGGCCGTGGCGGCCGCAGCGCGCTTGGCCCGCTTGATCATGGAGTGCATGGTCGCGGTGGGCTTGGCGCCCTTCGAGACCCAATAGTCCACGCGATCGAGCTTGATGGTCAGGGTGTTGCCCTTGGCGCGGGGATTGTAGGCGCCGATCTGCTCGACGGCGTCGCCATCGCGGCGGGAACGCTCCTCAGCCACGACCACACGGTAGTGGGGTTCGTTCTTGGTGCCGAAGCGGGAAAGACGGATTTTGAGTGCCATGGGATGTGTCAGTTAACTTTGCTGGAAGCGGAGTTGTTTTGGAAAAGGGTCAGAATGGACGGAACAACTTTGCCCTTGTCAAGCCCCCAGTGCCGCCACTCCATCCGACCCTTAACGCAACCCAATTTATGCTCAAAGCCGGTATCGTCGGTCTCCCCAATGTGGGCAAGTCCACTCTCTTCAACGCCCTCACCCGCTCCCGCAAGGCGGAGGCCGCCAACTATCCGTTTTGCACGATCGACCCCAATGTCGGCGTCGTGATCGTGCCCGATGAACGCGCCTATGTGCTCAAGGCCATTGCCAAGACGAATGTCGTGGTGCCTGCCGCGATCGAATTCGTGGACATCGCCGGCCTCGTCGCCGGGGCCAGCAAGGGCGAAGGCCTGGGCAACCAGTTCCTGGCCAACATCCGCGAAGTGGATGCCATCGTGCAGGTCGTGCGCTGTTTCGAGGACAGCGATGTCGTCCACACCATGGGCGGCGTGGACCCGGTGCGCGACATCGAGGTGATCACCACCGAGCTCGTGCTCGCGGATCTCGACGCCGTCGCCAAGCGTTTGCCCAAGACCCAGAAGGCGGCCAAGAGCGGCGACAAGGAGGCGGCGATTGAGCTGGCCCTGCTCAACAAGCTCGAACCCCACCTCAACGCCAGCAAGACCGCCAACACGCTGGACGCCACCGACGACGAGAAGGCGCTGATGAAACTTCTCCAGTTGCTCACCGCCAAACCCGTCCTCTTCGCCTGCAACGTCGCGGAAAGCGATCTGGCCACCGCTGAGCAGAATCCTTTCGTACAAAAGGTCGCCGAGTACGTCCGTACGCATCACGACGCGGCCTACGTGCCGATCAGCGCCAAGATCGAAGCTGAACTCATCGACCTGCCGCCGGAGGAAGCGAAGGCTTTCCTGAAGGATCTCGGCGTCGACGATTCCGGTGTCTCATCCCTCATCAAGGGCACCTACGACCTGCTCGGCCTGCAGACCTATTTCACCGCCGGCGAAAAAGAGGTTCGTTGCTGGACGATCAAGAAGGGTTGGAAAGCCCCGCAGGCGGCCGGTGTCATCCACACCGACTTCGAAGCCGGCTTCATCAAGGCTGAAATTGTTTCCTACGAAGACCTTACCCGACTCGGCAGCGTGGCCGCAGCCCGCGAGGCCGGCAAGTACCGCCTCGAAGGCAAGGAATACGTCTTCAAGGATGGCGACGTGGCGCTCTTCAGATTTAACAACTGATGGTAAAATCAGCCACTCCCTGATTTTCATGGGTTTCGGGGTTGATTTAGGGTGAATTACCTACATTAACTAGGGGTGGAAATGGCAAGCTCCTCCCAATGCCTTCCTGCAGCAACCCTCTCCCGCAAACTCGGGTGGTTGGTGGCGCTGTCTTGGATAGGTCTCCTTTCTGTGGCGTCTGGGCAGACGCTTTATTGGGACACCAACGGCAGTACCGCCGGTGCCGGTGCCACTCCCACGGGCACTTGGTCGACCGGTACAGCCCGTTGGTCCAGTAACGCGACTGGCACGAGTGGCACGATCGTCAACTGGACCAATGGTCGCGATGCCGTCTTCAGCGCCGGTACGGATGCCACCAATGCCTACACAGTCACCGTCTCCGGCACGGTCGGTGTTTCCAGCATCAATGTCGAAGAGGGCACGCCCACCTTCAACGGCGGCACGATCAACTTCAGCGATGCCACGCCCGATTTTATCGTTGGCAGCGGGCTCACCGCCACGGTGAACAGCGTCATCTCCGGCGGCAATGGATTGGTCAAATCCGGCAACGGTCTGCTCATTTTTTCCGGTTCGAACAGCTACACGGGCCAGACCACCGTTGATGCCGGAACACTGCGCGTAACCAATGCCGTGGCTCTCGGCACCACGGGCACGGTGATCAATGCCGGTGGCGAACTGCAGCTTTCCAACGGCATCACCGTGGCCAATGAATCGCTCTCCCTGGCCGGAACGGGCACCAATGGAGCCTTGGTCAATGTGTCCGGCAACAATACCTGGAACGGCAACCTCACGCTCGCCTCCGCCAGCACCATCGCCAACACCGCAGCCGGCACCACGCTGACGCTCGGTTCCACGGGAGCCAATCGCACGTTCACGAACGGGGGCAACACCGTCACCCTCGACGGCGCTGGCAACATTGTCTTCAACGCGCAGACCAGCGGGACCGGTGGTCTGATCAAGAACGGCTCAGGCACCACCACCCTCTCCTACGGTGCCAACAGCAACGCCTCGCTTTCGACCTACACCGGAACGACCCAAGTCAACAACGGCACGCTGCTGGTTGACGTCGGCGGCAACAACGGAGTGCCCGCGACCCCGCTTACCGGCGATATCACCGTCGG
>JBDKHE010000009.1:0-7495 GCA_039797805.1 Verrucomicrobiota bacterium | reverse complement strand
AGCTAGCCAGACAAACCGCCGGGCTGGACTGGGAAATTGACCTTCCGCCATCGCTAACCGAGGCTTGGCCAGCGGGCCATCAATCCCAACAAACTTCAAAATGAATAGCATGCTGTTTCGTTTTCAAAACATGGACATTTGGCAGCGCGGTGCGGCGATCAGTGCTCCGATCTTTCAACTCGCGGATAAGCTGGAGCAAAATCATCTCTATCGATTTGCGGAACAATTGCGGGCTGCGATCCTGAGTGTTACCAACAACATCGCCGAAGGGTCCGGCAGCACGTCGGATGCGGAGTTCGCACAGTTTCTCAACATAGCCCGGAGGTCGGTTTTTGAAGTGGCGAACATGCTCCTCATGTTTCATCAGTTTGGCATCTGCCGTGAAGAGGAAGTTTCGGCACCATTGTGCGAACTGGACCAGCTTAGCCGGATGATTCTGGCCTTTCGCCGAACATTGAAAACATAATCTGGCCCTACGCTCCATGCTCTCAGCTCCCCGCTCTGTCATTCTTCCGGCTGATCCCAAGGCTACCTATCTGGCGGCGCAGGCTGAGATTGAGGCGGCCATTGCGCGCGTGTTGCAGAGCGGACATTATATCCTCGGACCGGAGGTCACAGCTTTTGAGAAGGAGTTTTCCGCATGGCTGGGCGTCGGCGAAACCGTAACGGTGGCCAACGGGACCGATGCCCTCGAGCTGGCGCTGCATGCGGCGGGGATTGGTCCGGGTGACAAGGTCATCACGGTGGCCAACACGGTCACGGCGACCGTCGCGGCGATTCACGCGACCGGCGCCAAGGCGGTTTTCGTGGACGTCGAGCCGGGCACCATGCTGCTCGATGTGACGGCATTGGAAACAATGCTCACGACGATCCGCGATCCCAAGATCAAGGCGGTCGTTCCGGTGCATCTTTACGGCCAGATGGTGGACATGCCGCGACTGATGGAGGTCGCCGCCGCGCACCACCTTGTCGTCGTGGAGGATTGCGCCCAGGCGCACGGGGCGAGCATCGGCCAGCGCAAGGCTGGTGCTTGGGGCCCCTTGGCCGCCTTCAGTTTTTATCCCACGAAGAACCTCGGGGCGCTCGGCGACGGTGGTGCCATCGGCGGCAGCGACCCGGCGCTGCTGGAGAAGATCCGCCTGCTGCGGCAATACGGCTGGCGCAAGCGCTACGTGAGCGAACTGCCCGGCCGGAACAGCCGGCTGGACGAGCTGCAGGCGGCGATCTTGCGCGTGCGACTGGGCCGGCTTGAGGCCGAGAACGGGCGTCGCGATGAGATTGCGAAGCGTTATCTGGCCGCTCTGAAGAAACTGCCTGTAAAGCTTCCCGTGGTGGCCGATGGCCGGACGCCTTGCTGGCACCAATTTGTGATCCGCCTGGAGCGCCGGGAGGAGCTCAAGACTCATCTCGAAAAGAAGAATATCCTCTGCGGGGTGTTATACCCCGTCCCCGTCCATCGCCAGCCGGCCTATCATGACGTGACGGTCGCGCTACCGCACACGGAGCAGGCGTGCGCCGAAGTGCTGTCCCTGCCTTTGCACCCGGGGCTGACCGATGAAGACGTCGCCCGAGTCATCAGCGACACCCAGGCATTCTTTGCCTGAGCCGGACCATGCCGTTGAACCGGACGCTTCCTCGAGCTCCTCTTGAAGATTACGCAAAGAAGCGACACACCCCGTCGCTTCGCGCCACCCCTCTTCCGAGAGGGGACCCAATCAACTGCTCCGGAAATCCCCTCTAGGAAGAGGGGTGCCCGCCAGGGCGGGGTGTGTTGGGGAGGATCGCAATCAGGCAGCGGCCAGTGTCACTTCAACGCGTGCCCGTTGGCGGACCCTCCCGTTGTCGCTACGCTATCGCCGGCAGAGGGACCTGCCGGCCCACCAGATCGATGCCAATGACGATAAGACATAGCTGGTCTCATACTGTTGAAGCACTGCGCTGATGGGAAGGCGTTCGCTTACGGTGATGGTGTTGCGGGAGCGGGCTTGTTCTCGACTCCGGGCATGGCAAGTCGCGAGTAAGCTCGCTCTCACATTACCCGTTTGCTCGCTCTAACCGAGGGAACTCGGGCAAGTATTCTATCGAGATCGTGCACCATCGGCGCGGGCGGCGCCTTGAGTTACAATGACCGGCTGGGAGGCGTCCAAGGGATGCGGTCGCCTTTCTTGTATGGCACGTTGCCGTCGAGGCGACCGGGGACCTCGTTGAAATCGAGCACTTGGGTCGCGCCGATTTCAGAGGTGAAGTAGCCGAGGATGGTGAGCTGCTTCGCCATCTTGAAGAAAGTGTCCGGCTGCGCGGCCTTCTTCAGCGTTCGCGATTGATTCAGCTCGGCGTTGAGTGTGTTCAGGCGCGCGGTGCGTTCGGCGGGGGTTGCTTGGAGAAAACCTTCCCGACGGAGCCGGTCCAAACCTGCTTTGAATGCCGTGTGCTGGGCGTGGTCGTAACAATCCGTGACCATCATCGCCATAAACGCGCCGATGCCGGCGGCCTTGGCGCCGGGCGTGTCCGTGGTCGGGATGATCGTTTCGCCAATTTCATCGAGCAGCGCGATGTCGTCGGATGAAAAAGCCAATCCCGGATTCTTTCCGGGCACAGTGCCGCCGCGCAGCCAGGTGTCGCCACCGATGAGGGCGCCGCCCAACAGAACGCCCAGGCGGGCCAGGGCTTCGCGGCGGGAGAGGTGGGTGGAGGCGTTCATCACAAGTTCCCTTTTTTGAGTTCGGTGACGGCAAATTCGGCGGCGCGGGCGGTGAGGGCCATGTAGGTCAGCGACGGGTTTACGCAGGCGGCGGAGGTCATGCAGGCGCCGTCGGTGACAAAGACGTTGGGGGCGTCCCACACCTGGTTGTTGCCGTTAAGTACGGAAGACTTCGGGTCTCGGCCCATGCGGGCCGTGCCCATCTCGTGGATGCCCCGGCCGAAGTTGTAGCCGCGGTCGGTCTTCACCACGTGTTTGATTCCGGCGGCCTCGAGCATTTCAGCGGCGTCATCCTGCATGTCGCGGCGCATCTTGTGCTCGTTGTCGCGGATCGAGCAGTCCATCGCGAGAACGGGCAGGCCCCATTTGTCCTTGGTCGAGCGGTCGAGGAAGATCCGGTTGTCGTGATAGGGCAGGGTTTCGCCGAAGCCCGTCATGCCGATCGTCCACGGACCGGGCTCGCTGAGGGCTTCCTTGAGCGGAGCCCCGATGCCCAGTTCGGCGACGTCGCGTTCCCAGCCGCTTCGGCTGGCGGCTCCCTGGTAACCGAAGCCGCGGAGGTAGTCGCGCCGGTCGCCAAAAAGATTTCGAAAGCGAGGGATGTAGAAGCCGTTGGCGCGGTTGCCGTAGATGATGCGATCGGCGAAGCCCTCCACCGAACCTGTGGCCCCCACGCGGAAATGATGGTCCATGGCGTTGTGCCCCAGTTCGCCGCTGCTGCTCCCGAGACCTTCGGGCCAGATATCCGTCGCCGAATTCATCAGCACCCAGGTCGAGTTGAAAGAAGAGGCGCAGAGGAAGACGATCTTGGCTTGGTACTCCTGCGTCTGGTTGGTCTCAGCATCGAGGACCTCGACTCCGGTGGCCCGGCGGGCATCCGGGTCGTAGAGCAGGCGGGTCGCGATGGCATAAGGGCGGAGGGTGAGGTTGCCCGTGGCCGCGGCGGCGGGCAGGGTGGCGGACTGGGTGCTGAAATAGGCCCCGAACGGGCAGCCGAGCCAGCATTTGTTGCGGTACTGGCAATTGACGCGGTTGTTGTGGGGCTGGGTCAGGTTGGCGACCCGGCCGATGATCAGACGGCGCTGATCGTTGAAGCGCTTCCGGATGCGGGCGGCGACGTCCTGTTCGACGCAGTTGAGCTCCATGGGCGGCATGAACTTGCCGTCGGGGAGTTGAGGCAGGCCCTCCAGGGAACCACTGATGCCGGCAAAGGTTTCGACGTAGTCGTACCAGGATTCGAGGTCCGCGTAACGGACGGGCCAGTCCACGGCGATGCCCTCCTTGGCATTGGCCTCAAAGTCGAAGTCGCTCCAGCGGTAGCTTTGCCGGCCCCACAGGAGTGACCGGCCGCCCACCTGGTAGCCGCGGAACCAGTCGAAGGGTTTCACCTCGGTGTAGGGGCAGTCCTGTTCGTTGGCCCACCAGTCGGCATTCGCCTCGTTTAGCACATCACGGCTCAACACCGGGTGACTGGCGATGAGCTCGGCCGGGCTCTTGCCGCGATGGGGAAGTTCCCACGGCGCCTTGAGGGCGTTCGTGTAGTCCTTGATGTGCTCGATGTTCTTGCCGCGGTCGAGCAACAGGACTTTAAGACCTTTTTCGGTCAGTTCCTTCGCCGCCCAGCCCCCGGCAATGCCGGAGCCGACAACGATGGCATCATAAGAAAGCGTGGATGCAGCCATGAGGTCCCCCAAAGGGAGAGCAGGTTGGCAGGGGATGCAAACGTAACTTTGATGCGCGGCCTCATCTCTGCCCGGCCGCGGAAGGGCGGACCGGCGCTGCCGATTGGTCGCAAAATTCTCTGGCAACCTAAGCCGCGCTGGGAAGTCTCTAGCAGCATGAGTACCCACCCGACCAGGCGACGTTGGCTCCTTGGGGGCGGTCTGTTCGCCGGTTTGGTGCTGGCGGCGGTGGTCCTGTTCCGGTTGTCGCTGACCGGACTGGCGTTGGGCGGCTTCCTGAAGAGCGCCGGGGCGTCGGAGGTGACCTACCAGATCGTCAACGTGTCACCCTGGCGGGTGGTGATCGAGAATGTGGAGTTTCTTTTCAAGGCCAGGAATTATTCCGTCAAGCGGGTGAGCATGGATCGCCCCCACTGGTGGTCGGCCACGTTGGGCCATGTGAAAGTCGAGCAGGCGGAGGTCCCGGTCGCGATCGAGGAGTTGACGGGGAACACCCCACCGGCACCGGCGACGGCCTCCGCGCCGGCGGCTCCCCCGCACGCCTGGCCGGTGGAGGAACTCTCCTTTGACGGTCGGTTGCTGGTCCAGGCCAACGGGCTGCCCGAGCAGAGTCTGAATCTGGATTTCAACCTGAAGCAGGTGGACGCGGCCCGGTGGAATGGGCAGGTGAAACTCGATGGCCCCGGATTCGTGGCGAGCGCGACCGGTCACTATGATCTCACGCATTCAGCTGGCGATTTTGCCGTGTCCGACGTCGCGCTGGATTTGAAACGCTGGCAGGGGTTCGTGACCCGCTTGATCACCTTGCCTGACCTGACCAAGGGCTGGGAGTTCGAGGGACAGGTCAGCGGGCGGGTCACCGGCCGCTTCACCGCCGACACGCTGGTCGCACAAGGGGAGGTGCGGGTGCGCGAGGGCCGGGTGAACGACCCGGGTCGCAAGATCTCGGCGCAAGGAGTGGAGTTGGATCTGACCGTGACTGATTTTGCCAACTTGCAGGCGCGCCCAGGAGTGCTCCGGATCACAGAACTGACGACCGGTGCGTTGCCGCTGAGGAATCTGCGGGCCGAGTTTGCCCTGGTCGGGCCGGAACGGGTCGAGTTCTCCACACTCACCTTGTCCGCGTTGGGCGGGACCTTGGCGGCGGAGCCTTTCGCGGTGAACCCGGGTCGTGATGAATTGGATGCGGTGCTGCTCGTGGACAACGTGAGTGTCGCGGAAGTGCTGGCCCTGACGAAGGACCTGCCGGCCACGGCCACGGGGAAAGTCGACGGGCGTTTCCCGATTCACCTCGACGCCGACGGTCTGCAGCTCGGCACGGGCTGGCTGGCGCTGAAGCCGGGGGTGAATGCCGAGATCGCCTTCAATGCCAAGGGACTGCTGACCGCCGGCGCCTCGCCCAATAGTGCCCGGTACTCGGTCCTGCAAAAGGTGGAGTCGGGGCTGCTCAAGCTGGGAATCAGCGAAATGCGGCTCGATATCCGTCCGCCCGATGCGCCCGCGGGGCGTTCCGCCACCCTGCACATCAAGGGCGCACCGCTCGATCCGGAGGTCAAGGCGCCGGTCATCCTGGATCTCAACGTCAACGGCCCGCTGGAAAAGCTGATCAACCTCGGGCTCGACTCCCGGTTGCGGGTCGGGACCAAGCCGTAGGCCGACGGCTGGGAAACTTTCCGTTTTCTTTCGTTTTTTCCGGGACCAAACCTGATACAGCTGGTCTTACCCCCAAGCCACATGAAACACCCTTTCCTGCTTTGCTCCGCCATGGTGCCGCTTTTGGGCGGCTGTGTCAGCGTCAAGACCGAACCCATCGAGGTGAAACCGATCCACATCACCGTGGATGTGAACGTGAGGGTGGAGCGTGCGCTGGATGATTTCTTCGGTGATCTGGACAAGAAGTCCGCCACCATTGCCCACGAGGAGACCAAATAACATGAATGCCCGACTCATCACTCTGTTTGCCGCCCTTTGTCTGATCACCGTCAGCGCCTTCGCGGACAGTGCCGCCGACCTCCGTCGCCGCATGGAGCAACGCCTGCCGCAGATCGATGCGCTCAAGGCCGAGGAGGTCGTCGGCGAGAACAACCGAGGTTTCCTGGAAGAGCGCAAGAGCGGCCATGCCTCGGCCGGCAGCGTCATCGCGGACGAAAACCGTGATCGCGAGGCGGTCTACGGCCTGATTGCCAAACAGACCGGAGCCACGGCTGATTCCGTGGGTCGCGCCCGGGCCAAGCAGATTGCGGAGAACAGCCGGTCCGGAGTCTGGGTGCAGGACGCGTCCGGTCGTTGGATCAAGAAGTGAAGGCCTGAAACGAAGGCCCCGGCCAACCGTTGCGGAGGCCGGGTTCCACCCGGGCAAGCGGGCTCAGGCGATCTTCTTGGCGGCGGCCTGGGCCTTGAGACAGAGCTCAGCCGCCTTGAAGGCGTGGGCCTGGGTCATGGCCTTTTCGGTGCGGTTGAGGCAGTCGAGGATGAGTTCGCCGAAGAAGCGGAAGCCGACCTGGCCCTGGACATTGAGGTAACGCTCGCCCTGCTGGTCGACGATGTAGACGTTGTCGCCCTTCTTGTCGCGGCCGACGTCGACGTATTTGCGGAGCTCGATGTAGCCTTTTTCGCCCAGAATGATCATGCGGCCATCGCCCCAGGTGCTGAGCCCCGGCGGGGTGAACCAGTCGATGCGGACGTAGTTCGTGGCGCCGTTGTTGCCGAGGAGGTTGGCTTCGCCGAAATCCTCGAACTCGGGATGGTCGGGATGGGCGTAGTTGCCCACGGCGGCGTGCTGGACGGTGGCGTCGGTCGCGCCGGAAAAGGTGAGGAACTGTTCAAACTGGTGGCTGCCGATGTCGCACAGGATGCCGCCGTACTTGGCGCGCTCGTAGAACCAGGCGGGGCGGCCGGTGCCCTCGCGATGAGGCCCGAGACCCAGGACCTGGATCACGCGGCCGATGGCGCCCTGCTGCACAAGGTCGGTGGCGAACATGGCGGACTCCACGTGGAGGCGCTCGCTGTAGTAGACCATGTACTTGCGGCCGGTGGCGGCGACCACGCGCTTCGCCTCGGCCAGCTGGTCGAGGGTGGTGAAGGGCGTCTTGTCCGTGAAATAGTCCTTGCC
>JBDKHE010000008.1:0-3198 GCA_039797805.1 Verrucomicrobiota bacterium | reverse complement strand
TACAAGGCGGAATACAAAGGCTTCTACTCGACCAGGCAGGAGCAGTTTCTGCAGGAGAAGGACCGGAATCCCGACGGCAGCTGGCCGGAACTTTTCGGCGAGGTCACCGAGATCACGGAGTCGAACTACTTCTTCAAACTGAAGCAGTATCAGGACTGGCTCGTGGATTTTCTGACCAAGAAGCCCGACTTTATCTTCCCGGCCTTCCGTCAGAAACAGGTGCTCGAATTCCTGAAGGAACCCCTCAATGACCTGTGTATCTCCCGGCCGCTCGAGCGTCTGGAGTGGGGTATTCCGATGCCGTTCGACGCCGGTTACGTCACGTATGTGTGGTTTGACGCCCTGCTGAACTATTACTCGGCCGTCGCGGACAAGCCCGGCACCTGGCCCGCTACCTTCCATGTGATCGGCAAGGACATTTTGGTGCCGCCGCACGCCGTGTACTGGCCGATCATGCTGCACGCGGCCGGGCTGCCCCTGCCGGGCGGCATCATCGCCCACGGTTGGTGGCTGCAGCGCGGCGCCAAGATGTCCAAGAGCACGGGCAACGCTCTGAATCCCCTCGATCTTGTCACCGAGTTTGGGGCCGACGCCTTCCGCTACTTCCTGATCCGCGAAATGAACGTCGGCCAGGACAGTGACTTTACCCGCGAACAGTTTCTCGTCCGCTACAACAGCGAACTGGCCAACAATCTCGGCAATCTCGTCAACCGCACCCTCAACATGACGACCCGGTTCTCCGCCGGCGTCGTGCCGGCCGCGGAAACCGAGGAGGAACTGGACAAGAACCTGCGCTCGCTCTGGGAAAAGACGCGGGACGAGTTTGTGCCGCTCTGCGAAGGCTTCCAGTTTCACACCGCGCTGGAACGCGCCATGGTTTTCCTGACCGAGACCAACGCCTACATTGAGAAGCGGGCGCCGTGGAAGTTGGGCAAATCCACCGAAGCCAAGGATCAGGCGCTGTTGCGCACCTCCCTCGCGACGATGGCCGAGGCCTTGCGACTCGCGGTCGCGCTGATCCAGCATGTGACTCCCGGCACCACTGAAAAGATCAACGCCGTGCTGGGACACAAGCCAGGCTCCGTCTGGCGGGATGAACTGGTCTGGGGTGCGCGGCTGAAGGGCAACAAGGTCGCCGAATCCCTCGTGCTCTTCCCGCGCCCCGCGCCCCCGGTGCAGGAGAAAAAGGCCTGAAGCACCTGTTGACGGTCGGCGGAAGAATCTCCCCGCCCGTCGTTATTCTCCCAAGCGTCCATGACGACCCCGCCCAGTGATCCGACCGCGAGTGCGAGTCCGGAGGCATTGCGTGGTTTCCTGGCTCAATGCGCAACCGCGGCGAGCGCGGCTGGTCGTCCGCAACTGGTCAGCATCAGCATGACAGTGGAGAGTCTGGATCCACTCGCCGTGTTGGAATCCATCTTTGAGCCCGGCGAGCCGCACTTCTATGCCGAGCGTCCGGCCCACGGTTTCAGTGTGGCCGGGGCTGAAGCGGTGGTCGAATTCACGAGCAGCGGGGCGCAGCGTTTCCAGCAGGCGCGAGCGTTCATAGAGCTGACACTGGCCAACACGATCGCCGTCGGCCCGCTGGCCGAGCCGTTTGCCGGCCCGCATTTTTTCTTCGCCGTTGGGTTTGCCGACGAGGCGGCCCCGGGTGCGCCTTTCCCGGCCCTGCGGCTCTTCGTGCCCCGCTGGCAGGTTGCCCGGTTGGGTGACAGCACGGTGGCGGTGGCGAACGTGCTCGTGTCGGCGGATGCCCCCGTCGACCTCCTGACGGCAAAGATCTGGAAAGCGCACGCGAAGTTCGGTGCCTTCGACTACAGCCGGGCGCGACGGAAGGATCGTCCCTCCGCCCCCAAAATGACCGAGGAAATCGGCGGCGCCGGCTCTTATCAGGCAGCCGTGACCGGGGTGCTTGAGGGCATTGCCCGGGGTGAGTACAGCAAGGTCGTCCTGGCCCGGGCGCTCAAATATACGACGGCGGAGGAATTTCACCCGATGGGAGTGCTGAACCATCTGCGCCAGCGCTACCCGGATTGCTACTCCTTCTCGATCGCCAACGGGCGCGGTCAAAGTTTCATCGGCGCATCGCCTGAGCGTCTGGTCAGAGTGGCGGAAGGGCGCATGCACACGACGGCCCTGGCCGGTTCGGCCGCACGGGGTGAATCGGCGACGGAGGATGCGATGCTCGCGCAAGGACTGTTGCGCAGCGAGAAGGACCTGCGCGAACATCGCTTGGTGCTGGAGTCGATTGTCAGCCGGCTGGCAGATCTCGGGTTGCAACTGGAGTACGCCGCCCAACCACGCCTGTTGGGCCTCGCTAATGTCCACCACCTGTACACGCCCATCAACGCGGTCCTGCCACCGGGGACTCACATTCTTGATCTAGTCGCCCGACTGCATCCGACGCCGGCCGTCGGCGGAGTGCCTGAAGCGCCGGCCGTGGCGGCCTTGCAGCAGGCGGAGTCCTTTTCCCGTGGCCTCTACGCGGGGCCGCAAGGGTGGGTGAATCCGCAGGGTGGCGGGGAGTTCTTTGTCGGTCTACGCTCGGCGCTGATCGACGGCCGCACCGCGACGGCCTATGCCGGGGCCGGCATTGTGGCTGGATCCGAGCCGGAGAAGGAATTTGCCGAGACCGAACTGAAGTTCAAAGCTCTGCTCGAAGCCCTGACCGGATCATGAGCAAACCTGCGGAAATCCCTCTCGACCGTCGCAACACCAACAGCCTGTGGTGTGGGGTGCTCGTGGAGACCCTCGTGAGGCTCGGTCTGCAGCAGGCGGTCATTTCACCCGGATCCCGTTCAGCCCCGTTGACCTTTGCCTTTGCCCGGCATCCCGCGGTGGAGTGCATTCCACTGTTGGATGAGCGCTCGGCGGGATTCTTCGCCTTGGGGCTGGCCAAGCAACAACAGCGACCGGTGGTGCTGGTCTGCACCAGTGGCACGGCCGCGGCGAACTACCTGCCGGCGGTGGTCGAGGCTCATGAGAGCGGGGTGCCCCTGCTGGTGCTCACGGCGGATCGTCCGCCTGAGCTGCGCGACTGTCACTCGGGCCAGACGATCGACCAGAACAAGATCTATGGCGACTACGTGAAACATCAGCACGAATGCGCCGTCCCGGACGCCTCGCTGGCGATGTTTCGCTACCTGCGGCAGACCGTGGTGCATGCGTACCGGCGCACGCTGGCGCCGGACGCCGGAC
>JBDKHE010000007.1:0-4101 GCA_039797805.1 Verrucomicrobiota bacterium | reverse complement strand
CCGGCGCTCTCCAGGCCCTTCAGGAGGGGCGGCAGGATCTCGTCAAAATTGGCGGTGATGGCATCGGTGGACAAACCGTCGGAGATCACCACCTGCACCTGCGGGTTTTTCTTGCACTTGGCCTGGATGGTTTCGATGGCCTCCTTGCTCAGGCGGCGACCGAGGTCGGGCCGCGTCAGGTACTGGTCCTTGTCGATGATTTCGGAATGCACTTCGAGCAGGCCCGTCTTGGCCACCCAGTCGGAGGGGATCTCCTTCAGCACGGTATCCTTGGAACGCGAGTGATCGGCGAGGAAGCGGAGCAGCGTCACCGTGCGCGGCCTAGGGCCGGCCCGCCCGACGGCAATGCGCGCCGCCGTGCTGCGCCGCAGGTCCTCCAGAACTTCCTTGCGATGGGGATTGCGTACCCCGATCCAGGTCTTGAACTCGTCGCCTCCCAGATCCGGCAGGCTTTCGCCACTGACTGCCGGCGCCTTGGCAGCTGGAGAAGAAGCGCGCCCCGTGGCAACGTCTGGGGCACTCCCTTCCTCGGCCAATTTGCCCATCACGGCGCGGACGATGTCGTCAATTTGTCTTTGGTCCATGGTCGTCCCCTCAGAAGAACATCGACGCATCGCCAGCCTTGGCGGTGAGTCGTCCGTTTTCCATGATCCCCATGTGTTCGAGCCAACGCTCGAATTCCGGCGCGGGTCTCAGATTGAGCAACTGGCGAATGGTCGCCGTGTCATGGAAGGCCGTGGTCTGGTAATTGAGCATGATGTCGTCGCCCATGGGCAAACCCATAACATAGTTGCAGCCCGCCGTGGCGAGCAGGATCATCAGGTTCTCGTTGGAATTCTGGTTGGCCTCGGCATGGTTGGTATAGCAGCAGTCGCAGCCCATCGAGATACCGGAGAGCTTGCCCATGAAGTGATCCTCCAAACCGGCGCGGATGATCTGGCGATCGTTGTACAGGTATTCCGGGCCGATGAAACCGACCACCGTATTGACCAGCAAGGGGTTGTAGCGGCGGGCCAGCCCATAGTTGCGCGCTTCCATGGTCAATTGGTCGGCCCCGTAGTGGGCATTGGCCGATAGCGCCGACCCCTGCCCGGTCTCGAAATACATGACGCTCGAACCGGCCGAGCGGTTGTAGGTGGTGGCCACCTGGTGCGCCTCATCAAGCATCTCCACGGTGACGCCAAATTCCGCCAGGCCCTTTTCGCTACCGCAAATGCTCTGAAAAATCAGGCCGGCCGGTGCCCCCTTGCGGATCGCCTCCATCTGGGTGGTGACATGCGCGAGCACGCAACCTTGCGTCGGGATGTGGAACTTGTCCACGATCTCGTAAATCTGGTGCAGCAGGCGGGTCACATTCTCGACATTGTCGGTGACCGGGTTGATGCCGATCACCGCGTCACCGGCACCGAAAGACAAGCCTTCGTAAATTTGCGCGACGACGCTTTTCACGTCATCCCGGGTGTCGTTGGGCTGCAAGCGGCAACTGAATGTACCGGGCAGACCGACCGTGGTATTGCCCTTCTTGATCACCGGCATGCGCTTGGCACCGTAGATGAGGTCGGCGTTGGAGCAGATCTTGGCGACGCCGGCCACGACCTCGGAAGTCAGCCCCTTGCGCAGAAACTCGATGTCCTCGAGACGCGTACCGTCGCAGAAAAGATATTCCCGGAGCTCACTGATGGTCCAATTCTTGAGCTTGTCGTAGGCACCTTCATTGATGCCATCCTGGATCACCCGGGTAACCACATCTTCCTCGTAGGGGATGACCGGATTGTTGCGCAAATCGGCGACGGTCAACTCGCTCAGCACGTGCTTGGCAGCGACGCGCTCCTGGGCCGTTTCCGCTGCGATCCCAGCGAGCACATCGCCGGAGCGGAGCTCATTGGCCTTGGCCAGGACATCCTTGACGTCCCTGAACTGATAAGTCTGACCGAACAGGCGTGTGGATAGCTTCATGTTCCTCTTCCTCAAGAAGGAAATGCCAGTGACTTGACGGTGAGCGGCACGATTTCGCCCCCGAAATAACTGTTGCCGATATCGACGTAGTCGCCCTCCCGCGTCTCTACCTCATCGATGACGGCCAACGGGCGCCCGGCGAGGCTGGGCTGTAATTCCATGCCCAGAGCCTTGCCGAAATCCTGGCGGGCGATGACCAGAAGAGGCAACAGCGGGTTGCCATGGCGCCCGCTGAAGAGACGCAGGGCATCGGCACAGGTGAGCACGGTGCGGTAGGCCACGGGCAACCCCGGTGGCACGGCTAGGGCACACAGTTCCCGTGCGGGGTCGAGGTCCTGGCGGCGGGCAGCGAGATCCCAGGCGTCGGCCAGTTGCCTGGCATCACTGCCATCGGCCTCGCCCAAGGCCGGCATCACAACCGGCACGTTGCGTAGCGGCAGCTGACCATAGTTGAGCCAGATGGTGCTCCCCGACAAGGAGAGCGTGTAAGCGCCGGCACCGATAACCGTCGCCCGCAGGGTCTGTTTGGGCTCCTGCAGCGGCATGGCGGAAAAGCCGGGATGAGCCCGCAGCGCCGCTGCCAGCAGGGGGCCAATATCGCCGTAGGCGAAAGGCCGGGCAGCCGGACGGTACAGGCATTCTCCGACGCCGCCTGAAATGAAGAGAGCATCGAGATGTTGGCCGCGGCGGAGACAGTCGGTCATCAGCAACTGGTTGGCCAGCGTCGAGGGAGAACCATCCATGACCTCGACCACCAACGCCGCCATGCGTGCAGCGAGGGTTTCCAGTTCCTTGACGGAAAGCTTGTCGCGCCCCCCCAGACCCAACTCGGCCAATATCCTGGCGGCGGGTTCGTGGATGAAGCAAACCCGGCCGTCACCGTCGGTCTCTACCAGATGGCCACCAACGTTGAGGCAGGCGGTGTCCACCACCCGGCCGCAGTCGAACACCACATAGTTGGAAGTGCCGCCGCCGATATCGATATTCATCACCCGGGCCGAATGCTTGGTGGAGTACTCACTCGCCCCCGAGCCCCGGCCGGCAATCACCGATTCGAGGTGCGGCCCCGCCGTCGCCACGACAAAATCGCCGAGGGATTCCGCCAGTTGCATGATGGTATCCCGGGCGTTGCGGGCTTTGGAGGTTTCACCGGTAATGATGATGGCCCCGCTTTCCACCGTCTGGCGGTCGAGTCCGGCGGCACGGTACTCGCCGTCGATAAAGCTGGCCAGGGCCACCTGGTCGATATGCCCGGAATGATCGACGGGGGTGAATAACACCGGGCTCTCGTAGGTAATGTCGCGTCGGGAGAATTCGTAGCGGGGAACCTGGGACGCAGCGGCCCGATTGACCAGTTCCAGGCAGGAAAAGATCACCTGCGTCGTCGTCGTGCCGATGTCAATGCCCACGCTGCGGATCTCCCGGACGCTCATCCCGCTCTATCCCTCATTGGCCGCCGCCCACGGTCGCCTTGGGGGCGATGAGCATGGCCACGGCGACCGCCGTCACACCACCCACCAGCTTCCCGACGATAACCGCGAAGATCATGCCAGGCATGTTGGCGGCGGTGAAGCCGAGATGATCGCCGAAGGTAAACGCAGCGCTGACGGCGAAGGCAACATTAAGCACCTTGCCGCGATCATCCATCTTGTTGAGCATGCCGAACATCGGGATGTTGTTGGCCAGGGTGGCCACCATGCCGGCGGCGGCGTTGTTGTTCATCTTGAGCAAGGAACCGACGCCCATCAGCGGCCCCTCGAACCAACGGGAAAGCAGGAAAACCATGGGATACGCGCCGAGCAGCACACAGGCAATATAGCCGATCACTTCCACTGCCCGCATCACTTCGCCCGGCTTGTCGCCGGCCACCATGAAAATGGGGTCGATGCCCGGGATGAGGGTGAAGCTCAGGGTGGTCTGCAGGACGGCCGCCGCCAGGCCGACGGTAATCAAGCTGACCAGTATCCGGGCAAAGACTTGGAAACCATTGATCATCTTCTCGGGGATGAGCCAAAGCCCCACCGCCACGAGGGCGGAGAAGAACAGTACCGGGATCAGATTCTGGAAGATGAGGCCCCAGGTGAACACCACCGGCTGGCCGCCGATACTGATGCCGGAATACATGGCCACCAGACCGCCCGCGAC
>JBDKHE010000006.1:0-2876 GCA_039797805.1 Verrucomicrobiota bacterium | reverse complement strand
TGTGCTCTCGCCGATGGAGCCGGTGGCGCCAAGGAGGACGATGCGACGTTTGGGAGGAGATTGCACAGGGTTGAAGGTTGTTTATGCCCGGATTACCAAGGGGGATTCCAGCATGAAAGGGGGGAAGTCTTTGGTATTTATTGGGGATGACGAGTGAAGCGACACACCCCGGCGCTGCGCGCCACCCCTCTTCCTAGAGGGGACCCAATCAACTGTTCCGGGAATCCCCTCTAGGAAGAGGGCCGAGGCCGTGAGCTCAGCCGATCGGGTGCCCGCCAGAGTGGGGCGTGTGGCCTCCTTGGATTCGTCCGTAAGAAATACAGATAAAACGAAAATCCGATCATCAGGCTCGACGAGTTCTCATTACCAACGACCAATTACAAATTACCAACTACTAACTACCAACTACTTCCCCTCTCCGCCTCACTCCAAAAACATGAACAGAAAGAAGGCCACCGGGGCGGTGAGGATCAGGCTGTCGGTCAGGTCGAAGGCTCCGCCGATGCCTGGGATGAGCTTGCCGGTGTCCTTGGTGTCGGCGCGACGCTTGATGGCCGACTCGATGAGATCCGAGACGATGGTCACGATGGCGAGCGGCACGGCCATGAGGGCGGCGACCAGGGGCGTGAAGCTGACCGAGAAATAGAGCGAACCGAAGTAGGCGATCGCGGCGCCGAGACCGGCCGAGGTCAGCACGCCACCCACGGCTCCTTCCCAGGTTTTCTTAGGGCTGATGGTTGGCGACATCTTGTGTTTGCCGAAGGCGAGCCCGGACAGCAGGGCGCCCACATCGCAGAACTTGGAGACGGCGACCGTCCAGAGACAAAGGGCGAGGTTGTCGCCGTCGAAACCGTCGCGCATCAGAATCGCGACCAGGAAATGCAGCATGAAGGGCACAAACACCAGGCCCATGATGGTGGCGGCGATGGTTTCCACGCGGCTGGCGGTGTCGCGCTCGCCCAGCACGCGGAAGCAGGAAATGATCAGGGCGATCACCAAAAAGCCGGTGGGCAGGTGGGCAACCAGCGCGGGTTCCTCCGTGTAGTACGCCAGCACGTAGGGCGCGGCGGTGATCAGCACACTGAAGGTAATGCCCATCCACCGGAAGGGCCGTGCGCCCATCGTGACGGTCATGCCGTAGAATTCATGCAACGTGAGCGCGGCGAGGACGGTCACCAAAGCGACCGCGGCATGGGCGCCAAAAAGCCAGAGGCTGCCGAGGATGGTCGTCCAGAGGACCAGGGTACTGAGAATGCGGGAAAGCACGGGGATTGGTTTACTGGGGGGAGGAGAGTTGCTCGGTGGTCGCGCCATACCGGCGCTCGCGCCGGCCATATTCGTCCACGGCGGCCTGCAGTTCGGTTTCGCCGAAGTCGGGCCAGGCCACGGGGGTGAAGATCATTTCCGCGTAGGCGCATTGCAGGAGCAGGAAGTTGCTCACGCGCTGCTCGCCGGAGGTGCGGATGAGGAGGTCGGGGTCGGGAATCGCGGCGGTGTAAAGGTAGCGGTTGAAGCTTTCCCAGGAATTGTCAGCCAGGTTTTCCTTACCCGCCTGGACCGCGGCGGCATAGTCGCGCGCCGCATCGGCGACCTCGGTGCGCGAGCCGTAATTGAGGGCGAGCACCAGGGTCCAGTCGGTGAAATCCTTCGTGGCCTCGATCACCCGGTCGAGTTCGCGCCGGACGTTGACGGGCAGCTCGGAAGTCCGGCCGATGGTGAGCAGGCGGACCCGGTTCTTGATCAGGTTGTTGAGCTCCCGTTTGAGGAAAAACTCGAGCAGGCCCATCAGGCCCGAGACCTCCTCGGCGGGCCGTTTCCAATTCTCGGCGGAGAAGGCGTAAAGGGTGATGTAGCGAATGCCGATGGCTCGGGCGGCGTCCACCACGGCGCGGACCGTTTCCACGCCCCGCCGGTGACCCTCGAGGCGGGGCAGACCCCGCGATTTGGCCCAGCGCCCGTTCCCGTCCATGATGATGGCGACGTGTTGGGGGATTTTGCCGGAGGAGGAAGACGACATGCGGTTCGCGCGATTGAGCGGAGGGCCGGCGCGTTTGACAAGCCAACAGGTTATGGGGAATCCGGGGGCGTGGGCACCTCCCGCTTGTGTTACCCGCGGAAGCGGCTAACGGTTCTTCCATGGACCAGCCGCTTTCACCCGCCGAGATCACCGCCGCCCTGTCTGAAATGCCCGGTTGGAGCCAGGCGGGCGATTTCCTCGTGAAGGAGTTCAAGTTCGGTTCCTTCCGCGAAGCCATGTCCTTCATGATCCGGGTCAGCTACGAAGCGGAAGCGATGGATCATCACCCGGATTGGGCCAACGTCTACAACCGCGTGTCCATCCGCCTGAACACGCACTCGGCCGGCGGCAAGGTCACGGCCAAGGACGTCGCCCTCGCGCAGAAGATCCAGAAGCTTTCGTGGGTGGGTTAGGGGCGCCTTGGTGGACGCCCGCGGGCAACCGCAGGAGACCAGCTATGTCTTATCGTGGATGGAATTAATCAGGTGGGCCGGCAGGTCCCTCTGCCGGCGCTGACTGTCGTGACACGGTGAAGGTCCGCCAACGGGCACGCGCCGACTCGCTTTGCTGCGCTCCCGGTGCCGGTCACCCAACCTTCGTTGTGGCCGGGGACGTGCCCGTCCACCTGTTGGGGATCGCGTACCAGGCTGACACACCCCGTCGCTTCGCGCCACCCCTCTTCCTAGAGGGGACCCAATCAACTGGTTCGGAAATCCCCTCCAGGAAGAGGGCCACGGTCGTGAGCTTAGCCCGAACGGGTGCCCGCCAGGGCGGGGTGTGTAGGAGTTCTCTAGGAGTCTGAAATATCCGTCACAGTTACGAGTTGGCAGGGCTGGTCTCTCCGTTCGAAAAGCTCAGG
>JBDKHE010000005.1:0-2960 GCA_039797805.1 Verrucomicrobiota bacterium | reverse complement strand
AAGCCGGAGGATTGGCCGACCATCATCGGCGTGGTGGGCGACATCCCGCACAACGGGGTCGAGGAGAAGAGCGGCAACCCGTTCATCTACCAGATCGTGCCACAGGGCGCCCGCCCGGGCGGGGCGACGCTTTTCCTCCGAACGAGCCGGTCGCCAGAAGAGCTGATCCCCGCGTTGCGGGCGAAAATGCGGGCCCTCGATCCCACCCTCTTTCTCTATGATGCCGGCACCCTCGAACAGGCTGTTGGCACCTCGTTCGACAACCGGCGCGCGGTGATGCTGCTGCTCGCGGCCTTTGCCGGGCTCGCCTTGTTCCTGTCCTCGCTCGGGATCTATGGCGTGCTGGCCTACGATGTCGCGCAACGCACCCGGGAGATCGGCGTGCGCGGCGCCATCGGCGCGTCCCATGCCCAAATCATCGGCCTGATCCTCCGCCAAGGCTTGTGGAAAACCGGCATCGGCATCGCCCTGGGTTTGGTCGGGGCGCTCTTCATCAGCCGTTCCATGACCAGCCTGCTATTCGGCGTGGAACCGACCGACCCGCTGGTCTATGCGGTGGTTTCCGCCGTCCTGATCGTTGTCGCGCTCTTGGCAAGCTACTTGCCAGCGAGACGCGCCGCGAAGATCGACCCGTTGGTCGCCCTTCGCGACGAGTAACGCCCGCCGCGAAGCCCCACGGACACGCCGAAAAGACCCTCAATGGCTTTGGTTCATTTCTGGGTCTTTGGAGTGTTTGCTTCGCTATCGTCGCAAAGTCGCCGTCGTGGTGCCCCGCCGGTTTAGGACGTCGGATGCTCCAGCACCTCCGCCGTCCGCTCGCTGCGGAACTGGCTCGTGTAGAGGTCGTGGTAGTGACCGCGCTGCCGGAGGAGTTCCTGGTGGGTGCCGGTCTCGATGATGCGGCCGCCGCCGATGACCAGAATCCGGTCCGCGCGGCGGATCGTGCTCAGGCGGTGAGCCACCACAAAGCTCGTGCGACCGCGGAAGATCGTCTCGAGTCCTTTCTGGATCAGCTGCTCCGTCTCGGTGTCGATCGAGGACGTGGCCTCGTCCATAATGAAGATTTGCGGATCAGCTAGGAGGGCCCGCGCGAAGGATACGAGCTGCCGCTGGCCGGTGGAGAGGCGGTTGCCGCCCTCCCCGACCTGCGAATCGTAGCCGTGCTCCAGCCGGGTGATGAACCCGTCGGCATTGACCAGCCTCGCGGCCTCCTCGACCTCGGCGTCGGTCGCCGTCAGCCGGCCGTAGCGGATGTTTTCCCGCACGGTGCCCTTGAACAGGTGTGGCGTCTGCAGAACGATGCCGAGCTGGGATTGCAACCAGCCGAGCGGCCGCTCGCGATAGTCGGTGCCGTTGAACAGGATTTGTCCCGCCGTCGGCTCGTAGAAGCGGCAGACCAGCGAGACGATCGTGCTCTTGCCGCCGCCCGAGGCGCCGACGAGCGCAATGGTCTCACCCGGCCGGACCCGCAGGTTGAAATCCTCGAGCACCATCGGGCCCGAGGCGTAGCGGAAGCTGACGCCGCGAAACTCGATTTCGCCAATCGCCGCGGGCAATCCGTCCGGCGCCAGGCCCGCCCGTTCGGCCGCAGGGCGCGCCTCCGCCTGAAACGCGCGCACGCGTTCCCGCAAGGCGGGCGTGTCCGCGATCGCGGGCTGGGTGGCGAGCAGGCCCATGACGCGCTCGCCCGCCGCCTGGGCCCCCTGCATTTCGGTCAGGCGCAGCGCCAGCTGGTTGATGGGTTGGAAGAACTGGCCGGCAAAGTTGATGAACGCGACCAGCGTGCCGAGACTCATGGAGCCACCGATGGTCTCGTAGCCGCCTTGCCACAGGGCGAGGCCGGCCGCGAGGCTGCCCAGCGTCATCACCAAGGGATAGTACACGGCATTCTGGCGCGCGTTCAGGACCGAGGCCGCGAACATCTTGCCGCTGAGCTGCGTGAACTCCGCGAGATTGTCCGCCTCGCGCGCGAGCGTCTTGGTCGTGCGGATGCCCTGGATCGACTCGTTGAAGCTGGCGGTGATCTGGGAGTTGAACTTCCGGACCTCGCGCGAGCTCAGGAGCATCTTGCGCTGAAAATACTTCGAGACGAGCGCCAGCGGCGGCAAGATCGCCAGCACCACGAGCGCGAGCCGCCAGTTCATGATGAGCAGGGCGACGGCGATCATCAGGAGGTAGCTGACGCCCCACACGAGATCCAGAAAACCCCAGGCGATGATGCGCGCCAGGCGGTCGCAGTCACTGGTCAACCGAGTGATCAGCCAGCCGACGGGGCGCGTGTCGAAAAACGCGAACTCCAACTCCTGCAACCGGTCGAAGCCATCCCGCCGGATGTCGTGGGCCATGCGGTTGGAAATGTTGCCCGCGAGGGAAATGAAGGACCAGACTCCGGTGCAAATCAACAGGGTCACGCCCAGGTACACCCCGATGTACAGGGTGAACGGGGCCGCGGCTCCGTGCGTCACGATGCCGTCGATCACCCACCGCGTCACGAGAGCAAAGCCGGCGTCACACGCGGCGACCACGACCGCCGTGACGCACAACGGGATCAGGTAGTGCTTCAGCGGCAGGGCGCGCCGGAAGAGCTTGCCCCAAAGACCGGCATCCAGCTGCTCCTTGAACTCATCCTGCATCGGGTGCGGCTCACTCATGGCTTGAAGGGGTCGGGCCGGCGGCCAGTTCGCGGTTCAGGTCTGATTCGGTGCGGGTCTGGATCTCCCAGAGCCGGCGGTAGAGGCCGGGCTGCGCGGCCAATTCGGCGTGCGTCCCGGTCTGCACGATCTTTCCACGGTCGAGCACGATGATGCGGTCGGCGTGGGCCAGCGTCGACAGGCGGTGGGCGATGACCAGCGTGGTCGCGCGGCCGTGGCGCTCGCGCAGGGCCTCGAGGATGACCGACTCCGTCTCGCCATCGACCGCGCTCAGGGCGTCGTCGAGGACGAGGATCGGCGGGTGCTTGA
>JBDKHE010000004.1:0-2695 GCA_039797805.1 Verrucomicrobiota bacterium | reverse complement strand
ATTCTCCCGGTTTCTAGGGCCACTTAAAGACACGAGCACCCAGCCGTACGTGTAGCTATCCGGGCGCCTAGTGGCGCGCGGGTGATTTCCGAAATAGCCACGCGTGCTTGTCGTGCCTCTTCGTGGCCGTCCCCTCCTACCTTCCGTGTGTTCTGAGTATTCCGTGGTTAAACCCGCCTCGATCCACCCCGTGTCGCCCCTCGATGGCCCCCGATGCATAAGGTCGCACGCGTCGTCCCTGACGCGTTGGTCTGGGCGGACGAAAACGCCCTAGCCGGCGCTTTGACAGACGGGGCGGGGTAGGCACCCTGTGCGGCATGGATCGTCCTACTTTCACCCTCGTGCGTCGTGTTGAGTTTCATGAGACCGATGCCGCGGGTCTCATGCACTTCTCCAATTTCTACCGTTGGATGGAAGTGTGCGAGCACGAGTGGTTCCGCTCCCTCGGTTTGGCCATGATGGCCACCGATCCTGCGGGCGTCCGGCGGGGCTGGCCGCGGCGGGAGTCCGCCTGCACCCACCTGCGGCCGCTGCGCTGCGGGGACGAGGTGCGGGTGCGCGGGAGCGTCGAGGCAGTGGGCGCGAGCTCCCTCGCCTTTGCCTTCGTCTTTGAGAAGGACCGCGGCGGCCGTTGGACCGAAGTGGCGCGGGGCAGCATGACCACCGCTCACGTGCGGCAGGATGCCGCGGGCCGGATGGAAGCCGAACCGATGCCCGTGGCGGTTCACGCCGCTTTCTCCCGACCGCCCGAGCCCGGGCCTGGGCAGAGCCCGCCCGCCGCGAGCTGAACACTCAAGCTGTTTTCGCGGTCGCGGGGGACGGCGGAAGCCCCGGGTCGTTCATGCGCACCGTGCGGGCGATCAGAATGCTGAGGAGCCCTCCGGCGACGGCGATCCAGCCGAGCCAGTTGTAATGAAGGAGATGCCCGTTCGGTTGCCTGGTCACGATCCAGCCGCCCATGGCCGAGCTGACTCCGGACGCCAGGTCACGCGCGCAGCTGGTGAGGCTCAGGAAGGCTCCGCGTCGGGACGACGGCACGGCCAGGGTCACAATGGCCTGGGCGGGCACGAAGCGTCCGCTCGCGAACACGAAGAAAAACCCCGCCAGCACCAGCGTCGCCCACACCGGTAGTGGCCCGGCATTCGCGATCGTCAGGATGATGACCGATGCCGTCAGCACCATGACGGTGAAAACTCGCTGGCGGCCGAGGCGATCCGCCAGCTTGCCCACCCGCGGGGCGGTGAAGACCGTCAAGGCCCCGCCGATGAAGTAGACGAGGAAGAGGTATTTCTCGGGCAGCGCCACATCTCCCACGAGGTGGGATGACAGCAACGGGATGATGCTGAAGTGGCCGATCACCATCACGGCCATGAAGAGGATCGCGCGGCCCGCGTTGGCGTCGCGCAGCAGCTCCTGGAAGGCCCGGCCCTTGTGCTCCCCGCTTTGCAAATGCCCGCGCACTGGCGGCACCATCCGATACGCCAGGACCCACACGAGCGCACCGACGCCGGCGACCGCGAGGAAAGGCATTCGCCAGCCCCAGACCTGGGCCAGTTGCAGGCCGACCGGCACGCCGATCGCCGCGGCGAACGAAAATGCGGTCATGACGATGCCGATGCCGGCCGCCCGGCGCATCGGCGGGACGAGGTCGCTGACGATGGCCAGGCAGAGCGAGCCGGAGATGCCGCCGAAGGCGCCGCCAATCGCCCGCGCGATGAGCAGGGTGTGGGCGTTGGTCGCCAGGCCGCAGAGCAGCGTGGCGCCGGTGAAACCGGCATACACCCCGAGCAGGAGGGTGCGCCGGTCAAAGCGGTCGATGAAAGGTGCACTCAGCAGACCAACGATGCCCGCCGAGACCGAGTAAGCCGCGACCAGGGAACTGAACTGGCCGGCGCCCAGGTCCAGCTCGCGCATCAATTGCGGCGCGAGCGGCATCATGACCATGAAGTCCATGATGTGGGTGAATTGGATCGCCGCCAGGACCAGGAGGACCAGGCGTTCGGACGGAAGACGTGACATGCGGGGCACTATTCACGACTTCCGCTACGGCGCAACTGGGCCGGGCGACTATTCGCGGTTGGGAGGGATGCACCAAGGGGCGTGTTTATCAGGGAGATCGGGGGGCTTTCTGTTGCTCATGACCCTGATCGTTCTCCCACACGCTTGGGTCGGGCGGCGGACGGAGGGCAAAGGGTGGAGCGCCGGGATCCTCTGGGAGGGGTGACGTCCTGCATGTTAGCGCCCGGCCCGGGGCCATGCTCGCCAAGCGACTTGTCACGTATTACGTGACGTGGTGTTTGGCGTCAGTAGCATGGATGACGGCCGAGGGTGCCGGTCGCTTAGCGGAGGGTTGCAGCGGGCGGATTCCCGGTCTTACGTTCGGGCTCGCCCGCCCATGCCCGCCAAGCACCGCATCTTCACGACTCCCGTCGCCAACGTCTATCCGTACTACATTGCCAAGGCGGAGAAGAAAGGGCGGACGAAGGCGGAGGTCGACGTGCTCTTTTGCTGGCTGACCGGCTACACGCAAAAGCAGTTCGAGAAACAGCTGAAGCTGCAGACCGACTTCGAAACCTTCTTTGCGAAAGCCCCCAAGCTGAACCCGAAGCGGAAGCTGATCACCGGCGTCATCTGCGGCGTGCGCGTCGAGGACATCACGGAGCCCACCATGCGGGAAATCCGGTATTTGGACAAA
>JBDKHE010000003.1:0-2600 GCA_039797805.1 Verrucomicrobiota bacterium | reverse complement strand
CCGAATACTCGGTGAGAAACAGCAGCGCTCCCACGACGCCGAGCCCGGCCACGCGCAAGGCCACGCCCCGCGACGAGCCCCCCTCGGCCTCCAGTTTCTCCTCCACTCCCGCGAGTCCGTGAAACAGGCCCAGCATCAGCACCAGAAACAAGGGCAAGCCGGTCAGGGCGACTGTCTGTTCCCACAAAGTCACGGACACGGCGGAGGCCAGCACGGCGATCCACGCCACGCGGGCGTCGAACAGCCGGTTGCCGAGCCGCCACACCAACAGCATAGCGATCCAGAACAAAACCAGATTCACCGCCAGCACCACGTAGTCGGGTATCCATCCGTCGGGAGGCACCGGATGATGGCCCCACGCCTTCTCCGGGAGCACCGCCAGGGCTCCGGCCAGGACGATCGCGTAGAGTGGAGCGTGATGCAGCTCGGGATAAAAACGTTTTTCATCGAAGCGCACTCCCCGGGCATCCAGCACCGCGTAGGTCTGCGGATAATTCACCGGGGTGGTGAAGCCGCGTCCTTGCGCCAGTTGGCGGCCCAACACCGCCTGCTGCATCACAAACTCCGTGGGAATGCCGTGGAACTGCTTCCACGAGTAGATCGTGGTGAGCAGCAGGGCGCCAAAAACCACCACCGCGCGCAGCATCCAGCGCGCCCCGCGCCCCTGCTCCATCCAATGGATGAGTTCCTGGGCGGATTTCATGTAACAAAGAATAGCCGCTCGGACTGCCGATACCCGGAGGATGATTTCTGAGCCGTCCGTGGCCGGTCAGGAGACCGGCCCTCCAGCGCAGGCCGGATCGCCCCGTCTCCACCTACGCCGGAGCCAGTTCCGGGATGACGGATCCACCGCATATAAGAACGACCGCGTTTCATCAGCGGTCCACGACATCCAGCTCCGGCCATTGCGCGATCTTGCGGTGCAGGGTGCGCCGGCTGATCCCCAGCAGCGTGGCCGCCCGCGTGCGGTTGCCCCGCGCCTTCATCAACGCCTCGCGCAGGAGACGCTTTTCATTGTCCTCCACGGAAAATGGGTTGGCCGGCGTCGGGGTGACCATGGCCGGAGGGGGCGCGGATTCGCCGCGGAACTTCGGTTCGAGATCGAAGTCCCCGAGCTTGCCCCCGCGGCGCAACACGACGGCGTTCTCGGCAAAGTTGCGCAGTTCGCGGATGTTGCCCGGCCACGGATACTCCTGGAGATGCCGCATGGCGCCCGGCTCGATCTGCACGGGGTCGTAGCCGTTTTCCTTGGAATAGACCTTGATGAAGTGCTCCAGCAGCACGGGGATGTCCTCCGTCCGCTCGCGCAGCGGCGGCGTCGTGATGCGCACCACATTCAGGCGGAAAAAGAGGTCCTCGCGGAATTTCCCTTCCTTGACCATCTGCTCCAGATTGCGGTTCGTGGCGGCCACGAGCCGTACGTCGACCGTCATCGTCTTGGAGCTGCCGATGCGTTCGAAACTCTTCGTCTCGAGAAAGCGCAGCAGCTTCACCTGGATCTCGGGGCCGATCTCGCCGATCTCATCGAGAAACACCGTGCCACCGTCCGCGGTCTCGAAGCGGCCCTCGCGTCGTTCCGTCGCCCCGGTGAAGGCGCCGCGCTCATGGCCGAACAACTCGCTCTCCAGCAGCGTGGCGGGCAACGCCGCGCAGTGCACCGGCACGAAAGGAGCGCGGGAACGCGGACTCGACTGGTGGATGGCCTGGGCGATCAGCTCCTTGCCGGTGCCCGTCTCGCCCTCAATCAGGATCGTCGCCTTGGACGGCGCCACCAGTTTCACGCGGTCGATGACCTCGGCCAGCTTCGGGGAATGGCCCACGATGGCCTCGACATTGAATTTCTCGTCCAGCCGTTCATGCAGCTGCTTTACCTCGACCTCCAGCGTCTTGGTCTTCAGCGCCCGCTGGATCAGGATTTCCAGCCGCTCGATTTGCACGGGCTTGGTCAGGAAATCCACGGCGCCACGCTTCATCGCCTCCACGGCGCTGTCGATGCTGCCGTACGCGGTCATCATGATCACGGCCGGCCGGTTGGGCAGCGAAAGCGCCTTGTCGATCACCTTGAGGCCGCTTTTGCCCGGCATGCGCAAATCGGTCAAAATGACCTCGAATTGCTGGGCATCCATCAGGTTGAAGGCCTCGTCGGCATTCGAGGCGACGGACACATCGTAATGATCCTGCAGGGCCTGCTGCAGACCTTCGCGGGTGTGCTTTTCGTCATCAATGATCAGGACGCTCGGCACCATGGCGCCTATGAAGCCGCTGACCGGCTCCTCGGTCAACGGGAAATGAGACGAGGTGACACACAGCCTCGATTTGCGTTGAAGACATTGAACCTGCGCGGCTTGTTACAGTCTTAGAGCACCACCCTATCATGAAACGATTTTTCACCTCCCTGCTGCTTCTCGCCTGCCTCAGCCCTTGGGCCCACGCCGCCGCGTCCCTTTCCACCCTGACGGTTCGCCTGAATGAAACGGTCTACGCCCGCTTCGAGGTGAGCGCCAAGAAGATCAAGCTCGTGAATCTTTCCAAGGAGCCCGATGCCGGCGCCCAGGTCGTTTTCTCGTTCCAGAAAGACCCTGATCCCAAGAAAACGGCCC
>JBDKHE010000002.1:0-4926 GCA_039797805.1 Verrucomicrobiota bacterium | reverse complement strand
ATCTGCGCCTCCACGACTGGATCCGCACAACTGCGCCGCAGTTGAAAACTGTCACGCCACTGACCAGCGCCACCACCTGAAATATCCATCCAAACCACGCCTCAACTGCGGAATTTAGGTTGATACCAACCACGATAAGACCGGCCAAGTTCGTGGGCGCGCGAACCGGGTTCGGCGCTGCCCAGAATGCAGACTTGGGCGGGACGGGTGGGGGTGGTCATGGAATAGGGTCAGGCAAACTTCACGTTGATGGATGCGCGCTCGAAATTCTCGGCATGGAGCAAGGGCTGCGGCTGCATGCGGCCCAGCGCGGCGACCCAGCGGTCCGGCACCTGTTCGAGTCGCGTGGCCAAGGCGGTGGCGATGTCGTTGTAGTAGGCGCGGGCCAGGGCGACGCGCTGCTCGGTCTCGACCAGTTCGCGATGGAGCCTCGCAAATCCCTCCTGCGCCATCAGCGCGGGATAACGCTCGATGACGACGCGCAGTGCGCCGGCCACCCCGGCGAAGTCGGCGCCCGGCTGACCCGGCGCGGTTGCCTGCTGCTGTGTCCGCAGGGCGGCGAGGGCGGTCTGCGTTTCCTTTTCATGAGAGGCGAGCCCGGCGCACGCGGCGACAAGGGTCGGGATGAGATCGTGGCGGCGTTTCAGCTGAATCTCGATCAGCGACCACGCCTGCCGGGTGCGCTCCCGCAGGCCCACCAGGCTGTTATAGACCATCCACATCCAACCCAGGGCGAAAACGGCGAGGTAAGCGGCGACAAGGACAATCGCTGCCACGGGCTGGACGGGTTGCCTTGTTTGACTCTGATAAATCAGCAGTCCGCCAACCAGTGCGGCCAGCCCGAGGAAGAGGCAGACCCAGGACCACGCGCCGTACCCCGACTGCACTTTCTCCTCCGAGCGGGTGGAAATCAGGAACAGCTCGGCGTCCTTGTCGGCGGCGATTTCGGCGGCGACCACATCGTCGCGTTCCCGGGCCGGGCCGACCACGTAGAGCGCCGTGTGCAGGGGAATGCCGTGTTCGACGAAGCGCCGGCGGTGGTCGGAGTTGGCGACGGCCGATGCCGGGCCCTTGGCATAATAAAGAGGATCACCGCGTGAGACCGTCTGATCAAACAGCACGACCGGTTCGATCTTCGCGCCCTCCGGACGCACCCGTACGGCGCCGGTTTCATCCTGGAGATAGAAATCAACCGTCTCGCCTCCGGATCGGACCGTGGTCCAGCCGCTCTCCCGACGGGTGTGCGTCTGGGTTTTGCCCTTGCTGTCCGTGGTCGTGGTGGTGACCAGACGCGACCATTGCTCCTCGACGGAGAAGGAGTAGTGCACGCAGCGCGACTCGGAGAGCTGGCTGGTGCAGGGCGTCTCGCATTCGGCCGTGCCCTTGAGTTCGCTCAGGCCCATGAACACGCCGGCGACCTTCGAGGTGGGCATGTCGGCCAACAGACGTTGCCGCCGCCGCAGGCGCAGGCTGCCCCACAACAGGAGCAGCGCCGCCAGCGGACTTAGCCAGATGAACCAGGGCATGGGGTGAATTTCGTGAGACTTATCTAAAGGAGTGACTCTGGCTGTTGCCTGACTGCGATGTTCCCCCACCCACCCCCGTCCAGGCGGGCGCCCTCTGGGAAGAGGGGTGGCGCGAAGCGGCGGGGTGGGTCGCTTCTTTGAGAAAACTTCAATCGGGCGGGCGATGCGATCAAGACGATGGGGCCGCGGAAGCCGGCTCAGTAGTTGGTCTGTTCCGTGGCCGGCCGCAGAGGGTCGGCGCGCACGGCGGCGTGATGACGGCGAAGGGCCGCACTGAGAGACGCGGCCCGGGCGGGCTCGCTCGCCAGCAGGTTGAAAAACTCCAGGGGATCATGGGCCAGGTCGTAGAGCTCGATGGGCTCGAGCTCATGATTGCTGATGAGTTTCCAGTCGCCCTCGCGATAGGCGAATTCCTTGCCGTCGGGGTGGGGCAGGGCCCAGTAGTAGGGGTGGGCGGCGGGCGCTGGGCCACCGCGCAACAGGCCGCCGAGATCGACACCGTCGATCGCCCGGTCGGTCGGGATCGGCACGCCGCAGAACTGGGCGATGGTGGTGAAGAGGTCCATGCCGATGGCCGGCGCGGCGGTGACTGACCCCGCGGGGACAACGCCGGGCAGTCTCACGATGGCCGGCACGCGGATGCCGCCTTCGTAGAGGTGGTGCTTGCGGCCGCGAAAACCACCGGTGTCGCCATACGCGTTGATCTCATACCAGTTTTCCCAGGCGCTGGTGACCGGGCCATTGTCGCTCGTGAACACGACCAAGGTGTCGTCGCGGTGGCCGAGCCGGTCGATCGCGTCCAGCACGCGGCCGAGCTGCGCGTCGAGGTAGGTGACGTTGGCGTAGTATTCTCCGGGCCCGCGCGCCTTGAGCAATTCGGGTGGGGGTCTCGGTCCGCCGTTCGGAATGGGCACGACCGGCCCGCGCGTGTATTGCGCATAGAGGGCGTTGTATTCCGGCGGGTTCTCGATGCTGGTGTGGGGCTCGGCCGGGGCGAGGTAGAGGAAAAAGGGCCCGCCGGCGGCCGTGCGTTGCTCCAACCATTGGATGGCTTCATCGGCGTAGAGCTGGGCGGTGTAACCCTCCTGGGGTGGGAGCGGCTGGCCGTTGCGATAAACGTTGGTCGGATTGTGATTCGTGGGGATTTGAAACGCGTTGTGGCCATAGGCGTAGTCGAAGCCATGGTCCTTCGGCTGCGGCTGACCGGGGTCGCCGAGGTCGCTGTTCAGATGCCATTTCCCGATCAGGGCAGTCGCGTAGCCCGCGCCTTTGAGCAGGGTGGCGAGTGAGATTTCCTGCTTGTGCAGGAAAATGCCGGAATTGCTGGGAATCCAGCTCTTGATGCCTGTCCGGTAGGGAGTGCGTCCGGTCAACAGGGCCGCCCGCGAGGGCGAACAGAGGGCGGACGGCGCGTAGAACTGCGTGAAACGCATCCCCTCGGCCGCCAGTTGGTCGAGGTGGGGCGAACGGATCACCGGATGGCCGTAGCAATGCAGATCACCGTAGCCGAGGTCATCGACATTGATCAGCACCACATTGAGCGGAGCGGCGGGGATTGCGGCGGCGAGGAGGACCGAGCTGAGGAGAACCGAGGCGAGAAGGGCCGGCCTGATCATGCGGCAACTAGAGTTAATCCGCCGCGCTGAGTCGATGGCAATCAGGGCGAGTGCGCCGGATCGAGGCGTGGGCCGATCCACCCAGCCTTGGCGCCGGCCCGCCGTGTGCCGGATGGTTTTGTCGGTGATTATGCGGGCGCTCGGGATCAGGTTGGCGAAGATAGCTGAAACCTTTGCCGCTTTCGGGTGTAACATAGGTTCAACTTCACTCCTGCTTCGCGATTCAACCATGGTCCCCGTCCTTGTCCGCTCCCGCTTTGTTCGCTTCTTCCCGTATCTGAAGGGCCTCGCCTTGGCCGGACGTGGCTTTGGCGCGCTCCTAGTCGGCCTGGGGTTAGCCGGGGCCGGGTCCTTGGCTGAGGAGCCCGCGGCCAGCGAGTTCGGGAAAGCGATCGAGCTGGCACCCTTCCAGGTCAACGGGAAGCCGCTGGCGGTTTCCATTCACGCGCGGACGAAAGTCGACCGGCGCTACGCCGAGAAGTTTGCCGACGAAGTGGTCGAGGTTGCCTATGAAACGCTGGATGGATCCGTGGGCCAGGGACTCGTCATCGTCGGCGCCGACGGGGAGCCGCATCCGATCTTTCTCATGCGCCGGTTTCTCGAACTCGCGCAGGCGGGGCAGTTGGATCCCAGCCTGATGCAATCCGCCGGGGACTTGGACGCCGTGCTGAAGAAATGGCGCATGAAAATGCAGTTCAATGAGAATGACGCCGACGGCCTGAACCTCGATTTTGAGACGATCCTCAAGGCGCTGCCCCTCCCGCTGGAGGGTGTGGCGGCCAAGCTCTACCAGATCGCTTGGGCGGAGGGATTCGATCCCGTCCGCATGGAGCAGAAGCTGAAGACGCTCACCAAGGCCGACCTCACCAGCAGCGAACTGAGCCGTTACGACTGGGTTTTCTATCTTCCGCCCAGCGAGGCCACCAAGGCGGCGATGAAGGAAATGATCAACAAGGGCCTGGCGAAGTCGAAGATGGGGCTGTTCAAGCGGGCCGCGGTGCGCAGCGCCCTTTTCGTTTTCGGTCCGGCTGTCCGGAAGGCGGTCGAGGGCATGCGCAAGGGCATGTTGTTCATGACCGTGATGCGTGCGAAGAGCCCGTACAGCGAAGAGGACGTCAACGCGTTGACCAACGCCTATGTGCAGGAACTGATGCCCGACTTCAAACCGGGTTCCGGTGATGAGAAGCGCCGGGCTCTCGCGGCCATCGAGAAGCAGAAGATCGCCAACGCGGAGTATGCGAAGGATCCCTTCGTGAAACCCGAGCGCCTCGCCACCTACGATCCGGCGGCCTACGCGCCTTTCCTGGGCGAATACACGGCGGAGCCGCCCAAGGTCACGCATTGGTTCAAGCGTGAGGGCGACGGCTACCAGTGGAATTACAAGGAGCGCCGGCCGCGCCCGTTTTATCCCGCCGGCGACCGCCTGCTCGTCAGCGAGGACGGCCGGATGACGATCCGCTTTCAGGTCGACGAGAACGGGGCGGTCACCGGAGTCGAGGAGCGTTGGGCTCGTCGCCGGCAGACCATCCCGCGCAAGACCTGACCCCGGCCCGCTGTCTCAGCGGATTGCGCTCACGCGCGGGTGGGTCGGACGGTGACTTCAGTTCGACGCGCGGGCTTTCGCGTAGGAAACCTGCAGGCGATCCCAGGCGACGACCACATTGTCGCGGGCCGCGTCCCACGTGTCGGCGGTCGCGTGACCGAGGGCGGCCAGTTTGTCCTTATAGTCTGCCTCGGAGCTCTTGAGATCATCCATGGCGGCCCGGCGGCTCGCGCTGGCTTTG
>JBDKHE010000001.1:0-3131 GCA_039797805.1 Verrucomicrobiota bacterium | reverse complement strand
AAGCTGACCTTGGAGATTAATAAGTTATGCGCGATTCCGATTCTTTGAACTGCATGAGTCCGGCTTGATTGGGATTCATGCAGCCCAGACCGCAAAACGCGCTTTTTCTCCGGTCGGGAAGGAACGAGACGACAGGAGGATAATGTAGCACCAAGGGGCGGTGCTAGTCGCCGCCCGCGAGCGGCCACAAGGGACGCCCTTTCAGTTCGGATACTTGAGCTGTTTCCTGGGAGTTGAAGCTCCGCGCTGATGGGAAAGGGGTGCGCTTGCGGGGATGGTGATGTGGGAGCGAGCTTGCTCGCGACTCAGGGCGTGGAACGTAGCGAGCAAGCTCGCTCCCACCGACGCGGGGACACCATTCGGCCAGGCCTTGGGGGCCTTTACTGATTTGGGTGCAGCATCCCGTGCATCTTGTGGAGCAGGGCGGCGGGCTTGAAGGGTTTCAGCAAGAACGGATCCTGGGATCGTTCCGTCAGGGATTCGGTGCTGTCCAGGCCGCTCATGAAGAGAATCGGCAGATCGCGCCGCAGGGGACGCACGATCTCGGCAAAGGTGCGGCCGCTTTCCCGGGGCAGGTCGACATCGGTGATGATCAATTTCAGCTGGGCCTTCTTTTTGTGGAACTGGACCAAGGCCTCGTCGACATCGCGCGCGGTGACCACTTCATACCCGTGGTTGAGGAGCACGGTGTTGAGCATGTTGCGAACGCGGGAGTCATCCTCGACCAACAGGATCAACTCACCGGACGCTTGGGGCGGGAAAGGCGTGGTGCTGGATGGACCGGTGGTGGCCGAGAGCGAAGCGCCGGGCGGATTGACCCCGGCGAAGAACGCGCGGCCAGCATGACCGGGCACCGGCAAAAGCAGATTGGCTGCAATAATATCCCGAAACCAAAGATAAAGAAACCCGCCAAGAATGGCCAAAAAGAAGAGGATGGGTGTAGAGGCGAGATCGACCGGCATCTGAATGACCGAAAGCCATGGCTATCCACCTTGGCCCGAGGTTTGGGCAAGCTGTAGCCGGGGTTGCTGCCATGCAACTGCAAATACTGACTACGTACTCTCTATTAGTCCGTATTTATTGGACATCACGCCGCGTGGGTTTGTCCGGCCATCCCGGCGGTGAATCAAAAGCCGGGTGGAGGTAGTCCACCCGCCTGCGTTGAGCCAAAAACCATGCGATCAGGGACCACCACGAAACGCACTAAAGACACGAAATGAATGACGATTCCCCCAGAATGAACCTGCCTTGTGGTCACCCTTTGATGTCACCATCTCGCAGCGATCTGGTTCGCTCTGAAGCACTCCTTTCGTGTCTTTCGTGGTGGAGTTCGACTGAACTCGATCCGGCTATGGAACGACGGTCGCGGCTTACTTGGCCTCGCGCACCGTGATGGTGCCGTTCATGGAGGTCAGTTTGATGTCCACGCCGCCGCCGTTGAGGGTGCCGATGATGGATTTCCCGCCGAAGTAGGGCATGGGTGGGATGGGCGGAATGGGTGGCATCATGGAGTCACCGTCGGCGCTGTTGTTTGCCAGGCGGTGGGCGGTGGCCCGGGCTACTTCCGCGGCGGCGCGGACCGCATCCTTCATCGCGCGGGCCTGCTCCTTTTCGAACTGAGCCATTTCGCGGCCGATGTCGCCCTGCACGGAGCGGTCCTCCGGGCCTGATCCGGTCGCGGCGCGCGTGGCGGATTTGTCCGTGCGCGACTGGAGCACCCCTTCCGGGAAATTCGTCCGGATGGACCCGTTGTGCGTCCGCATGCGGAGGTTGGCCTTGGTGTCGCCGGGCAGGTGCACGTCGATCTCGCCGTTCATGGATGAGAAGGAAACGGGCTTGATGGGCGCGCGCTTGAAACTGGCCTGGATCTCGCCGTTGAGGGTGTTGACCACGGCGGAGCTGACGATGTCACGGAGCACGACCTCGCCGTTCATGCTGTTGATGTCGAGATCGCCCTCGACGCCGTCCACCTCGACGTCGCCGCCGACCTCGGTGCGGAGGATCAGATTGGTGTTGCGGGGCACCTTGATCTCGAACTCGGTCCCCTGCGAGGCCCAGGCGTTGTCCCCAGCGATGCGGATGACGGCGACGTTGTCCTTCTCGGTCAGCTCGAAGGTCGCGTCATCATCAAGCCGGCGGAAGCCCTCGTGATCGACCTCGGCGCCGCCCTTCTGGTCCAGCGTGGAGGTGACGATGACTTCGTTGCCGTCCGTACCGGTGATGCGGGCGCCGGCCCAGGGCAGGGAGAAGCGCAGGGTGCCGGGCTTGGCGGGGTCGGAGAACTTGACGCGGGCGGTGGAGGTGCCGGTGTCGGGATTGGTATCGGCGGCGCGGCCGGCCGGCAGACCGAGGGCGACCGCGGCGCAGAGCAGCAGCGCGCGGGAAGACAATCGACAGGAGGTGATCATGAGACGAGGGGGCTGGAGGTTTGTTTGTTTTTGAGAGTGTCAGTGGGTGAAGGGGAACGCAGGACGGCCAGGCCGCGGCGGGCGGACTCGCGGACGTTCTTGTCGGCGGATTCGTCGCGGCTGAGCCGTTCGAAGAGGGGCGTGGCGCCGGTCTCGTGGGCGGACGTCAGCAGTTCGATCATGGCGACCTGGATCAGCGGCGAGGTCTCGCGGGAAAGGTTGGCCAGAATGCCCTGGCGGACGACCGGCTGATCGACGTGCGGGGCGAGGGCCTCGAGGGCGGAGAGACGCACGTTCACCGACGGATCGAGGGCGAGTGCGCCGACGAGGTCGGTGAGCACGCGGCGGTCGGGACTCTTGAGGTCCATGGTGGCGAGCACCGTCTGCAGGCGCTCGCTGGTGGACTTTTGCTGCAGGAGCGAGGCGGCGACGAGGCTGCCCATGTCCTTGATCTGGGATTTCAGCTCGGCGATCTCGACCTTGGCGGAGTCGTCCACGATCGGGGCCGGAACCGGTTTCTGAAGGAAGCGGCCCCCTGCAAAGACACCCACGGCCAGCAAGGCGAGCGCCCCGGCGAACTGCAGGGCCGGGGTCGAAGGCACGAGCGCGGCGAAAAAGCGGTCGAGCCGGCTCCGCGCGAGCGCGAAGGGACTGACGCTGTCCGCGTCGCGCTGGTGCGTCTCGAGCATGGCGTAGAACTGTTCGCGGAGACGCGGACTGGGC